>JALYUO010000305.1 GCA_030853735.1 Chloroflexota bacterium | reverse complement strand
CGCGCAGCGCTTGTTCGGCTTGCTTGCGGGCGCTGACATCGCGCTTGATCGCCAACAAGGTCTGGGACGCGCCCGTCGCGTCACGCAGCAGCGTGGCATTGAACTCGACGGCGCAGTGGCTGCCGTTGGGCCGGATCAGGGTGTATTCGATATTGTAGACACTGCCGGTCAGGAGGGCGTGTTGGAGCGCGGCCTGGACCTGGGCCTGATCCACCGGAGCCACGAAGGTCAAGACGGAGGTTCCCACCAGGTCGGCCGGTTGCGTTACCCCATGCAGCAGCGCCCCTTGTTGGTTACAGAGGAGGATGTGCCCACTGAGATCCATGACGACCACGGCATCCGGCGAGGTCTCAATGAGGCTGCGATAGCGCGCCTCGCTGTCGCGTAGAGCCGCCGCAACGCGCGTTTGCTCCGTAATGTCTTGCAAAATTACTTGCACGGCCGGGCGACCCTGATACTGGATCGGTATACCGCTTACCTGGACTACCAGTTCTTGGCGGTCGGGACGCACCAACGGCAAAATGATAGACGGCGTGGGTAGCTCCTGCTGAAATACCTGGCGCATACGCTGCTGCACTAACGGCCGATCCTCACCACGGAAGAAATCAAGCGCCGGCCGCCCGATTAGTTCCTCAGCATTCGTGAGTCCCAACATTGCCAGGGTCGCGGAATTGGCATACAGGATCGTCACGCCGTCATGCACGACGATGCTTTCGGGCGACTGGTCCACTAAGCGCCAGTAGCGCGCTTCACTCTCCTGCAAGGCGCGTTCGGCCTGCTTGCGCTCTGTGATGTCGGTGCTGAGAACCAAGTACGCGGCCCGCCCCTCGAACAGCATAACGTGCGCGGTCATGTCCATCCAATACAGGGCACCGTCTTTGCAACGGTGGCGCACGGCACCGACGAGTTCCGGCGCGACCGCGCCGGCTGCGAAGCGCTTGGGTAGGTCGCCCTGATCCTCCGGCAGCAGGAGGTCGCTAACCTGCAGCGCCAGGAACTCGGCGCGGCTGTAGCCATAGTGGGCCAGCGCCCTATCGTTGACCGCCAGGAAGCGCAGGGTGGCTTGGTCATGCACCCATAGGGGCTGCGGGTTGTTCTCGAACATTTGCCGATAGCGATCTTCGCTCGCGCGCAGCGCCTGTGCGGCCTGGGTGCGGGCGGTCGTATCGCGGATGAGGCAACTACAGAAGACCCCTTCGGCGGTTTGCCAGGGGCTAATCGTCAGATCCAGCGGGAACTCGCTGCCGTCCTTGCGCCGGCCGTGCAGTTCAAGGATGTCGCCCCGTCTGTGGCGCACAGTGCGGCTCTGCGCCAGATAGCGGGCCATACCCCGGCGACAGGCGGCCTGATAGCGTTTGGGCATCAGCCGGGTGAGCGGCTGCCCGATGATTTCGGCTTTGGTGTAGCCAAAGATCGTTTGCGCGGCCCCGTTCCAAAACACGAGGCGGCCGCGACTATCGGCGGCGACAATTGCATCGCTGGCCGATTCCGAAACCGCCTGGAAGCGCAGCACGGACTCGGCGACGGCGGTCAGCGCCGCCTGATACGCGGTGATGTCGCGGAAGGTGCAAATGACCTGGAGTACGCTGCCGTCGGCGGCTAGCTGCGGATCGGCATCCACCAGCAACCACACGCAGTCCTCTTGCACGAGCCGCTCCAGCCCCATCACCACGTTATGCACCGGGCGGCTGGTGGCGATGGCCTCCACCACAGGGATGGCGGCGCTCGGCAACGGGCGACCATCGGGATAGAATAGCCGCCATGTCGGGTTAAAGGACGTGTTACCGATCAGTTGCTCGCTGGGCCGGCCCAGCAACTCGGCGGCGGTGGCATTATGGAAGAGGATTTCAGCGCCCGGCCCTTGCACCAAGATGCCCACTTGGAGGCCGGCTACCAACGCCCGCAAGTCGGGATCGTTGTCCAGACGCAGCGCGGCGTATGGCGGCACGCTAGGCCGCGCATCTGCTGCGGCCACTGGCGGCTTCGTCACAGACATAGCGACTCCTTGGGGCACAGAACGCCCCTTACGGCTACGGCGGTTTTTCTTGGTGATAGTGCTAGCACACTATCTAAATTACCAGAGTAGCATGGGAATGTCAAGCAGGGCAGTTCTGAATGCGGCTTACTTTTTGCGCGCCGCCTCCAGGTAGGTGAAAAAGGACTCATCGAAGCCGCCCAGTTGCTCCCATAAGGTGTGCGTCAGCGCGAGATACGCCCCCGATACGGCGGTTACAGCGCAGGCGCGGGTCAGGGCCGGAACGTTCGGTGACTGATCCACGCCCTGACAGCCTGTTAGCCCGGTGTAGTGCATGGTGTTGCCGCACGTATTGACCCGGCTCGGCGGGATCACCCGCAAGATGCGCGGCGTGGTGAGGCCGACCGGCCCGCCCGGCGCGTCGCTGGTGAGCGGACCCAGCAGGGCATCCAATCAAGGTCAGACACCTCCCGAAACAGGTTGTAACTTCGTGGCGTGGATTTCTTGTGACTATCATAGCAAGCGGGGCGGGGCAGTGCCTAGAGACAATTGGCCCCAGGCCGTAGGGCCGAGTGTCCCTGACGGGTCCACGCCCGCAAGCCGCAGTAAGGGAATCGCGCCGCATGATGGATCCCCGCAGGACACGCAGGATCACGCAGCGGGGGTTAAAGAACGAGATGAATAGATGAGGCGATCCAGGCCGGGGGACGGCACTGGCGGCCGGTACCACGCTGGGCCACGCGACCGCTGCCGTGTGCGTCTGGCCGATACGGGGGCCGCCCCGCTGGGACGAAGCGGCCGCCCAAGCCACGCCTCCAGCCTACGGCGTGATCGGGATCAGCCCCGCCGCCAGCGCGCTTTGCACGCCGAGCAGACCCAGCAGCACCGCGCTTGGCGTGCCCGCGTGTTCGGGGTGCAACTCGTAGCGGGCGCGCTCGAAATACTGCACCGTGTAGGTCTGTCCGTCGCCCGCCCGTTCGCGCAATTCCTCGCTGATCGGATAGCCATTGACGAACAGCCCGCCGTGCGCCTGCCAGTAGTCGCGAAACGCGCCGCTCAGGTTGTGGCCGGTGGCGGCAAAATAGGTGTTGCCAGTGGCACGCTGGGCCGGGACCGTCGGATCAGGCGCATGGAATTGCACACCCAAGCGCCCCAGCAACACTTCGTAGGGCGTGCCGGCGTTCTCTGGATGCAACTCAAAGCGGGCGCGCTGGAAGTATTGCACCACAGCACTGCGCCCCGTCGCCGGGTCAGTCTCTGCCAGCGGCTCGGTGATCGGGTAGCCGAACTGCGCCAGCCCGCCATAGCGGTTCCACCAGAGAAGGAAGCTGCCGCACACCGTATGGCCCGTCTCAGGGAAGAACTGCCCCCCCTCTTGCCCGCAGCCTTTGGCCGTGGGGAGGCTGCCGGGCGGCGGCGTGCCCAGTGGCGCGGTTACAGTCACAGTGATCGTGTCACTCGCACCGGGGATGGCGCTACCGTCGTTGTTATGTAAACTCGCCGTGATGCGGTGCGTGCCCACGCTGAGGCCCAGCAACGCATCGTTGGGTAGGTCGTGGATCTCACTCATCGAAAGCCCAGCAAACTGGCCGTCTACCTCCACCCACCACGTCCCCGTGCCCGGCGCGTTGGCCTGTCCGATACGCCGGGCATCAGGCCGGAAGTTGATGAAGCGCGCTTTGAGGAACGGGTGTTCCGGCGGGATGCTGGCCCCAGCGGCGGGCAGGATCAACTTGATCGTCGGCGGGCCGCTGCTGCCGGAGTCAAAGATCATCGCGTTCGCCAACGTGACCGCTTGCTCCTTGAATACCGGCGGGTTGAGTGCCGCGCCCAGGCTGTCGCGCAATTCGACGCGCAGCTGGTGACTGCCCGCCGCCAGCCGGGGCAAGACCGCGTTGGGAGCCATAATCATGTCCGACACCGACAGCCCGGCATCCTGCCCATCCACCCGCAGCGTCCAGTAG
>JALYUO010000300.1 GCA_030853735.1 Chloroflexota bacterium | reverse complement strand
GCGCGGGCGCGTGACCGCCACGCAAGCCGTGCTGGACACCGTGCGTGACCAGCAGGCCGCCGCCGAAACCGCCGCCCGTGCCGCTGCTGCCGCCGTGCTCACCGCCGAGTCGGCCCACGGTCACAGCCTAGTCGAATGGGAGCGCCGCCAGGGAGCCGCCGCTGCCTTGTGCGCTCGCGTCAGCGAAGATCTCGGCTTCACCGCCGCCGCCGAAGTGCTGACGGAAGCGGTCCCGCCCGCCGGTGACGGCCCCACCGTCCAGTCCGCCTTCGCCGGCACCGCCCAGCCCGACCCCTGGACCGCTTGGCGCACCCACTGGGAAGCCGAACCTAGCCCAGAACCATCTAACTCCGTAACGCAGAACGCAGAACGCAGCACTCAGAACGCGATCACCGCCCTGCGGAGTCGCCTACGGCGCATGGGGCCGATCAACCCGTTGGCGATTGACGAATACGCCGCCGCGCAGGCCCGCCACGGCTTCCTGAGCAGCCAGTTGGCCGACCTGCACGCCGCCGCCGACAGCCTGCGCCAAGTCGCCGCCGAACTCGACCGCTTGATGCGTGAGCGGTTGGCGACCACCTTTGCTGCCGTTGCCGCCGCCTTCCACGAGACCTTCCCGCGTCTGTTCGGCGGCGGCGCGGCTCGCCTGGAATTGACCGACCCTGCCGACCTCGCGACCACCGGCATCGAAATCATCGCCCAGCCGCCCGGCAAGCGGGCCCAGGCGCTCAACTCGCTCTCCGGCGGCGAACGGGCGCTGACCTCGGTGGCCCTGCTGTTCGCCATCCTGCACGTCCGCCCCACGCCCTTCTGCATCATGGACGAGGTGGATGCCGCGCTGGACGAAGCCAACATCGGTCGCTTCCGCAACGAACTGGCCGCCCTCAGCGCGCGCAGCCAGTTCATCCTGATCACCCACAACCGCGCCACCATCGAAGCGGCCGGCGCGATCTACGGCGTATCGCTCGGCACCGATACCGCCTCGCGCATCCTCAGCTTGCGCCTGGAAGAGCTACCGGCGGCGGCCTAAGCCCCGGACCAAGCCCGGTGGCTACATCTCTACCAGTTCGTACACCTCGGCTCCCCCACCGGCGGGCCGGGCGGGCGCGGCGGCGGCAGCCGATCCCTCCGCCGGGGCCGGGCGACCATGCGCGGTAGCGTTGTAGGTGCTCATGCGCCAGGCATCAAAGTCGGCTCGGCTGACCCAGCGCGAAATGGAGAGATAGGGGCCGTCGCCTTCGGTCGGGCGCAGCAGTTCAAAGCCGGCAAAACCGTGCGCTTGCGCCACTTGCGGCAACCGCTCGGCGAACCGGCGCTCCAATTCGGCGGCGGCTTCGGCATTCGGCGGCGCGGGAACACGAACAATGGCAATCAACATGGCTGGGGTCTCCTTCTTGGGAATCCTATGCTCATTGCTTGGGTCTTTCAGTTAATGATCCAGAACTCAGGAAAGACGCGCTCGCTTCGCTAAGGGAACCCGGCAGAATTAAATATCCGTTGGTTGAGTGGGCGGAGATGGAATATCCACAAACCGCCAGCCAAGCGGATAATTTATTCCGCCGAGTTCCCTAACTGAGGAGTTTGCACCCCCAGGTGCGAACTCCGAGGGCGGCGCGTCGTTCTCCTCTCATTCATGATTGCCGGATCATTAGCGACAAGACTCTAGCGGTCTCGTTTCTTCTATGCTACGATAGCGCATATACCATACCACGGAGGCGATATGGACTGGAACTGGCAGCGGCTGCGGAGCAATCCGGTAGATGAAATCGCCTATATCGTTGGGCAGCTGGGGCGGCGCTGGTGGGCATTGCCCGTACTGATCGGCGTGGTGGGCTGGGGCTTCGGCCTAGCGGCTCCCCGGCGGCTGGTCCGGCGCGGCGCACCCCAGCAGGCGCGGCTAGTGCAGACGGCGGGCCGGCAGGCGCTCGGCTGGGGCGCGCTCGACTTGGCCCTGACGGCGGGGCTGCCCCTGCTGCGGATCTCTTACGCGCCGATCCGCCCCGCCTTTCTCTACCTCTTCTGTGGCCGCACCGCCTGGGCGCTGACCTTGACCACACTGGGCCTGGTAAGCCGTCTCTGGGGCCGCGACCTCGCCCCCAGCACCCGCCGCGCCCTGACCGCCGGCAGTTGGGCCGGTCATGTCGCCCTGACTGCCCTCATCACCTACGCCACCTACTGGGGCGGCACCCACCTCAGCATCAGCCGCTACCGCCTACGCCTGCCCGCCCGCCCCGAACCACCCAATCCGTATTCCGCAATCCGCAATCCGCAATCCGCAATCCGCCTACGCATCGCCCAGGTCTCCGACATCCACATGGAGCGCCGCACCCGCCGCGACAGCGCCGTGGTGGTCGCCTTGCGCGCCGCCCAGCCCGATCTGATCGTGCTGACCGGCGACTTCATCAACATTGACTACTACGACGTGCCGGCCTACGAAGCATTGCGGACGCTGCTGGGCGAGATCGGCGCGTTGGCCCCCCCGCTCGGCGTATATGCCTGCCTGGGCAACGTAGATCAGCCGGAGATCACCGCCATGCTGCTGGCCGGCACGGGGGTGCAGTTGCTCGACGATACGGCGGTGACGCTGCTCTGGGCCGGGCGGCGGGTGCAAATCCTCGGCGCGCGCACCACGCGCGGCCATCGCTGGACCGTGGATTTGCCGCACTTTGCGGCCGCCCTGGCCGTCGCCGCGCAACAAGGGCCGGCCGACCTGCGCGTGCTGCTCTACCATACACCCGACCTGGCCCCGCAAGCGGACGCGGCCGGCATAGACCTCTACTTTTGCGGCCACACCCACGGCGGCCAGATTCGTGTCCCGATCCTCGGTGCGCTTCGCACCGGCTCGCGCTTTGGCCGCCGCTACGTCATGGGCCTGCACCGCCTGTCCAACGGCGGCTACCTCCACACCAGCCGCGGCGCGGGCTTCGAGGGGACATACCTGCCCCGCGTGCGCGTCCTCTGCCCACCCGAAGTCGCCGTGTTCGCTATACGCAAGGACGTAGTTTAGGGAATCGGACAGAATAAATGATCCCGATGGGCGATTGCAGGTATAATGGCGGTAGACCCATTTACTGCCTACTACGGAGGGAGCGCGCATGGAACTCACCACTGACCTCAAAACCTTGTTCCTGACCACCGCCTGCCAACTACGCGGGAGTGCGCGGCGCGGGTTCATCGCCCGCACCGTCCCCACCCTGGGCCCCGGCGGCCAACGCCGCGCCGAACGCGAACTCGGCTGGAACCGCGCCACCATCCGCAAAGGGTTGCAGGAAGTCACCAGCGGTCGCACCTGCGCCGATGCCTACAGCGCCCGTGGCCGCCCCCCCGTAGAAGTCCATTTACCCCGCCTCTTAGCCGACATCCACACCCTGGTCGCTAGCCAGAGTCAAACCGACCCGCAATTCAAATCCACGCGGCTCTACACGCGGCTCACGGTGGCGGAAGTTCGCCGCCTGCGGATTGCACAAAAAGGCTACACCGACGGTGAATTGCCCAGCGCGCGCACGCTGGGGCGCAAACTCAACGCCCTGGGCTACCACCCCAGCCGCGTGCAAAAGACTCAACCCAAAAAAAGACCCCCCCAACCGATGCCATCTTTGAGCAAGTCCACGCCGTGAACGCGACTGCCGCTGCCGCAACAGATACTCTGCGGCTATCGATGGACGTGAAAGCGCGGGTCAAAGTAGGACCGTTTGCGCGGGGAGGGACGAACCGGGTGCCAACCGCCGGCGCGGATCATGATTTCGGCGTCGTGGCGCAGGGGGCGCCAATTGGCATCCTGGTGCCGCAGACGGCGGAGGTGTTTTTGTACACGACCACGGGGCCGGTGACAAGTGACTGCTTGGTGGATGTGCTGGAACGGCGGTGGGCGCAGGGGCAGGGGCAGGGGCCGGGTGTGCGGCGGCTGGTACTCAATTTGGATAACGGGCCGGAGAATCACAGCGGACGCACACAATTCATGAAGCGGCTGGTGGAGTTCGCGGCGCGCCAGGGGCTGACGATTGAGTTGGCCTATTACCCGCCGTATCATAGCAAATACAATCCGATTGAGCGGTGTTGGGCGGCGTTAGAGCAGCATTGGAACGGGAGTATTTTGGATACCGCGGCGGCGAAGAAGGCTGGGGGAGTAATCGGGATGGCGCGCGATTCAAGTTCCACCGATCCTGTCATTCTGCCGCCGCAATGGGGGCGGCGGCGGATGGAAGTCCCGTTTGCAGGTTACGAGTGGTGCTACGGGTGTGACGGCGACGGCACTTGTTGGATCTGTCAGGGAGAACGTTATGTTGAAGGCGCGCTTTGCACAGAGTGTAATGGTAGTGGGCGCTGTATCTTGTGCCGGGGTGCCGGGCAGTTAGCGCTCGGTTCCCGAGCCCATGATCTTCGGCGAGAGGCTGAGTTTACATCCTAGCCCCTGCCCCCGACAGGCGCGGTCATCAAGGCGTGCCCGACGATCATCCACATTGTGCAGTTCTTCCTGGAACAGGGCAGTCAGATCCTGACGCTGGTGAACAGCATCCTAGACTCGCTGGGAGCCAGCGCGGCGGGCAACCTGGGCGCGGCGGCGAAGAAGGCTGGGGGAGTAATCGGGATGGCGCGCGATTCAAGTTCCACCGATCCTGTCATTCTGCCGCCGCAATGGGGGCGGCGGCGGATGG
>JALYUO010000095.1 GCA_030853735.1 Chloroflexota bacterium | reverse complement strand
GGCGGGCGTGGCAGCCTTGCCCCAGCAGCCCAAATCCGCCACTGCTGCCACGATTCTGGCGCGGGTGGTGGATCTAATCCGTCGTAACGACGGCCTTTAGGAGTGCGTTATAGACCATGCACAGGATGCACAGATGCACATGAGGCAGCGGCTGATCAGCCGGCCCCACAGCCGGGGGCAGGGAGTTGCGAATGCGGACGGAAGACTTGCTGGCCGTATGCCTAGAAGCCCGCGCTCAGGGCCGGCCGGCCACGGCGATCCTGGCCGCCCAAGCGACCGCCGACCAACGCCGCGAAGTCGAGGCACTGCTGGCGTTAGTGGCGCGGCTGGAACAGGCTGCCCCACCCCGCCGTCCCCCGGCCTACCGCCCGCCGCCCTACCCCTGGCCCGGCAACGAGGCCCGTGTGAAGGTTACTTCCTGAGCCGGCGCGGGCCGGTCGCCCTATGACGATCACCCTCAACATGGCCGATGCCGGCCACTGGCTCGTCCTACTGCTGATCGCGGCGCTGGCCGGGCTGCTGGTCGAATTGCTGCGCGGCGGCCAAATCCCGTTGCGCTTTGTCGGCGAGCTGCTGTTTGCCGGCCTCGGCGCGTGGGTCGGCAGCGACCTCTTGGCCCCGCGCCTCAATCTGCTGCTGCAACCGGCGTTCGAGGGTGTGGCGCTGGGGCCGGCAGTCGGCGGTGCGCTGATCATCGGCCTCTTGTGGGGCTTGTTGGGTGGGCGCGGTAACCGGCGTTCTTACTGAGCCGCCCACGCCGCAATACGGCAGCAATGCAGTCCCCATATAGGCCGTAATCTTGACAACCTTCCGGCCCTGTGCTATGATTTGAGCGAATGATACGAGGGCCAAGGCTACCCTCATGCGACACGGATCGCGGGCGCGCTCCAACATTGGTATGCTGTTTGAGGATCCCTATGTCAGACCTAATACCGGAGAATCCGCCGCGCGCCGCCTCGCTGCGCCCCGTTGCGGACAGTGCCGCCGCCGCTGATGGGTTGAGCGCGGAGCCGGTGGGCATCGTCACGAGCCTGCGGACCGGGGCGCGGCAGCGCGGGGCGCTCAGTGGCCCACTGCCGCGCGGCAGCCTCAGCCCGATCAACGCCGACCGCCCGGTGTTCACCCTCAGCGTTGCTGCCGACTTGCTGGGAATGCACCCGCGCACGCTGCGGATCTACGAAGAAGAGGGCTTGGTGGTGCCCGCGCGCACCGAAACCAAACGCCGCCGCTATTCGCAAAATGACATTCGCCGCTTCCAGTTCATCCAGCACCTCACGCAGGGCTTGCGCGTCAATTTGGCCGGCGTGCGGATCATTCTTGAAATGATGACCGTGCTAGACGGCTGCGGCATTGACTTCACGGCCCGGCTCTACGAAATGAGCGACCAGATCAACGGCAACGGCAACAGCACAAGCGATAGCTAATCCCGCCGCACGCTCCACCGTCCCGTGAGCCGTGGGCCGTGAGCCGTGGGCCGGGGGCGGTGAGCCGTGAGCCGTGGGCCGTGGGCCGTGGTTATATAGAGCGAGAATAGGCATAATGTGGGCCTACTTTTTGCTCTAAATCTCCAGTGATCGCGAACGCTTAATCATTACGTGCTGACAACCGCCGACCGCCGTACAGCCCACCGCCCACGGCTCACCGCCCCCGGCCCACGGCTCACGGCTCACCGCCCACCGCCCACGGCCCACGGCCCACGGCTCACCGCCCACGGCTCACCGCCCACTGGAGACCGCCATGCTACCGCTCAAAAACATCTTTAACGTGTTCAAACGGGCCGGCAAAGAGTTCGGCCAGGACGACATCGGCAACATGGCGGCGGCGCTGGCCTTCGCGACCTTTGCCAGCATCTTCCCGCTGATCCTGTTCATTATCTCGCTGTTGACCTTTTTCCTCGATCAGAAGTCGGCCGCAGATTTCGTGCTGACGCGGATGCCCAATCCCGGTGGCAGCGATGCGTCTGTGCTAACGAAGACCATCACCGATGTGATCGCCGCCAAAGGCCCAGGCACCGGCATTGCCGCCATTATCGGCTTGGTCAGCTTATTGGTCAGTGCGTCCGGCGTGTTCGGCACGCTGCAAGCCGCCGTCAACCGCGCCTTCGACTGCACCAAAGCCGGCAGCCTCGTCAAAGACAAAGTGATCGCGTTTCTGCTCGTGCTGGGTGTGGCGGTGGTCATGTTGATCTCTACCGCGATTTCGACCGTGCTGAACGGCATCCAGCAGGGCACCGCCGGCATCATCGGCCAATTCCCGCTGCTCTGGCAGATCATTGGCCTGCTGGTGTCGTTGGCCCTGATGACCGGCATCTTGACGGTGCTGTTCCACACCTTGCCGCGCTGTAGCGTGGATTGGCAGGATGTGTGGCCGGCAGCAGCATTGACGGCCATCGGCTGGGAGATTTTCCGCCAAATCTTTGCCTTCTATCTGGGCAACTTCGCCAACTATCAGGCAGTCTACGGCGCGCTGGGCAGCATCATCGCGATCCAAACCTGGATTTTGTTCTCTTCGATGATCCTGCTATTTGGCGCGGAGTTCGCCTCGGAGTATGCCGGGGAACGCACGGACATGGCCGGCGAAAAGAGCCGCGCCGCCGCCGAAGAAGCGGCTCGTAAGCGCCGCGCCGCCGCCGCACAAAAGGTCGAGGATCAGCGCGTGCAGGCCGGCAATCTCGCCCGCCGCGTAGACGAACGCCGCACACGGGTCACCGGGCTGGGCGGCGTGCCGCCGCAAGAGCACGGCATGGTCTTTGCAGTAGCCGCCGGCGTGGCGGGGCTGCTGGGACTGCTGGGCAAATTGCTTGGCGGACGCGGGCGCGCCTAAAGCAAGCGCAGTGTAGCGCTGCATCGTGTTGCGCGCCCGGAGGAAATACCGATGGCAAAACGGGAAGTGAACTGGCAAGCGGATATTTACGACATGACAGCAGAGCGGGCTGCCGATCCCTCGCCCGTAACCCCGCACCCCAGTGGGCGCATCAGCAATCTCACCGCACGCTGGCGCAAGCGGTCGCCCGCTCCAGCCGTGGTCAGCGACCCCCTAGACGATGAGGACACTGACACGAGCCTGTTGCTGGCGGTGGAAGACGATCCGCTGCTGGACGGCGATGAGGACGACTTTGACGATAGGGACGATGCCGAGTCGCTGCCGGCCACACTCCGGCCGGCGGGCGCAGCGCGCAAGCATCGCCCTAGCCGTGGGGTTGCCGCCCGCACGGTGCCGGCAGACGACAACAGCGGCCTGCTGGGCTTGCTGCTGGGCGCGTTGGTGGGCGCGGGGCTGACCTTGCTGGTCACGCCGGCCGGCGGCAAGCAGCTACGCGCCCACCTCCAACGTGAAGTGCAGCACCAAGCGGACCACGGCAACGCCGACACCGAAATCGTGGCACGCAATATGCCTAATACGGCGGTGTCGGAGCAAGCGGCTCCGGTTGCCGGAGCGGCCAGGCCATAAAGGAGGCGCACAACACGATGTTAAAAGGATTGCGTTCCGCACTCAAATTTTTCACATTGGGCCTGCTGGCCGGTTTGCTGCTGGCACCGCGCAAAGGTGACGACACCCGCGCCCTGTTGTTGGATCGCGGGCGCGAGTACTTCAAAGAGCTGGTCAGCAGTGGCCGGCAAGCGGCCGGTGGGACCGGCTAATTGCTTCCGCGCAAGGGCGTAACAGGTTCAAGAGTGACGGGCGGAGCCACGATAGCGCCGCCACAAGCATTTAGTAAGCAGGAGGAAAGCACAATGGGTATTATTGGATGGCTGATCATCGGTGGTTTGGCCGGCTGGCTCGCCAGTATGTTCATGGGCAAGGGTGGCTACGGTTTGGTTGGCGACATCATCATGGGCATCATTGGTGCCTTCGTTGGTGGGTTCATCGTCAGCTTGTTCAACTCGAACTTCAGCTATGACGGTTCCAACTGGTTCGTCAGCCTGATCACCGCCTTTATCGGCGCGGTCATCGTCATCTGGGTGGTACGGCTGGTGACTAAAGGCCGCACCGCCGTTTAGCCGGGCGTACCAGCGCCCAGACACCGGCGAACGCAGCCGCCCCAGCCCTCGTGGTTGTGGGCGGCTGCCCTTATCGGGCGACCCGCCCAGGAGCATCCCTTGTGACACCCCCGGACCCTGATGCCGAAAGCAGCACCAACGCAGCGGCGACTGTCGTGGTGGTCGTGGTTTTGTTGCTGCTGGTCGTCCTCGTCCTCTGGATGAGTGGCGCTTTCATGATTCCCCACTCCACCCCCTAGACCGGCGGCCGCAGCCCCGTGGGGGCAGCCCGCGCTGTGAGGAACGCTATGTTTCCTGTCGGTGACGACAACACGCCTCCTGTCCGTAGCTTTCCCTTTGTCAATCTGGCGATCATCGCGGCCTGCGTCGTGGTGTTCGTACTCCAGCAAGTCTATGGCGCAGATGTATCGGTGTTGGCCTACGGCACGGTCCCCTACGAGATCACCCACGGCGTAGATTTGGGGCCGGCCAATTGCACCCCGTTCCTATGTCAGGGGCTGCCCGAACAGGCCATTGCCTTCCCGGTCTATCTCACGTTGCTGACCTCGATCTTTATGCACGCCAATTGGCTGCATATCGGCGGCAATATGTTGTTCCTCTTCATCTTCGGCGACAACGTGGAAGATGCCATGGGCCATATTGGGTATGCGCTGTTCTACTTGCTGACCGGCTTGGTCGCCAATTTTGCCCAGATTTTCACGGATGCCAACTCCCCCATCCCCGGCGTGGGAGCCAGCGGCGCGATTGCCGGGGTGATGGCCGCCTACCTGATCCTGTTCCCGCAAGCCCAGGTGCGCGTGCTGTTGGGGCTCTACGGTCTCGCCCGCGTGCCGGCGATCTTTATGATCGGCTTCTGGTTTGTCACCCAACTGTTCAGCGGCATCGGCAGCGTGGTGAACGTGCCCACCACCGGCGGCGGCGGCGTGGCCTACTGGGCGCACGTCGGCGGCTTCGTTAGTGGCGCGATCCTGGTCTGGCTCTTCCGCCGCCGCGCCCCCGCCTAACCCTGCCGCGTGCCTGCGTTTTGCCGTGACGACACCACGGAGACACGGAGACACGGAGATTTTTAGGGAGCTCACGGAATAGGTAACTGTGCAGTTGCGGCTGTCGTAACGCTGTAGCTTACGGATTGTAGGAAGCGGTTCCCCCCAGCGCTGTCCGCCTTACCCCGACCTTCGGGTGCGCGTAGGCGGCGGTGCCACCCGACGCGGCCGACTTTCGCGCTATCTACAGATTAGCGCGGTGGCTTATGGGCGAGAGCAGTGTAGGGCAAGCAACGACGGATGGCACCGCCGCCTACAGCCCGCTGGCCCCGCTCTCCACGGTCGCGGGGCGGAGCCACCCTCCTACACTCCGTTGCTTGGCGGGTCGCCTACAGGCTAGACAACATAACTACCTAAATCGTTACGCCAACTCTCGCGTTCTCCGTGTCTCCGTGTCTCCGTGTTGTCGTCCGTCTCGCCTCCCTGATGGTGCGGTGTGGTATAATGGACCGCTTTGCCGAACCCGGCCGTCAGGCCGCCGTTATCCCAGCTTGGAGTGGTCCCCATGATCGCAGCGCCGCCGCAAGCCCATAGCCCGCCCGCCGCCGACCCGGTCGCCGTGCCGCGCCACGGGGCCGGCGGGCAAGCCGGGCGCGAGGTGGCCCTGCTGCTGGGCTTGGCCGTGATCAGCGAGATCGTCTACGTGCTGGGCTTTGTGCTACCCTATCCGTTGGCCGACAACTACCGCACGCCACTGCTCGACCTCAACCGCCTGAACGGGCACACGCCGGAGAGCGCCAACTGGTTTGCCCTCACCTGGGCCGTCGCCTTCACCGCCATGTGGATCGCCTACCGCCGCTGCCCGGCCCGCCCCTCGCGCGCCTACCTGGGCGTGCTGGGCGGCGCGGCGCTGGTCTTCAACCTGACCCTGCTGCTGATGTATCCCACCGGGGCCGCCGACCTATTCGACCAGCTATTTCGCGCCCGCGAGTTGGCGTTCTATGGGCAAAATCCCTTCCTGGTCGCGCCTAATGCGCCGCTGTTTGCCGCCGACCCGTTCCGCGCCTATGTCGGCAGTTGGGCCAACAC
>JALYUO010000882.1 GCA_030853735.1 Chloroflexota bacterium | reverse complement strand
ACCAAGCCTGCGCCATGGAGCGTCCGCCTACGGGGGGGGGTGCCGCCACTGCTCATGCTGACCATCTTGCTCTCTGTGTGGGAAGGCGTGGTCTGGCTCCGGCTCAACGGGCTACAAGAGGGTACTTTCGCCTACCGGCAGGCCCAAAGCTACCTGCCCTATCCCCATAAAGTGCTGGAAGCCTACTTCGCCAACGCCGGAAGTTTCCTGCGGGCGGGCGGCATCACACTGGGCAACGCTTTCATCGGCTTCTGCCTCGGTGCGCTGGTGGGCTACGGCCTGGCGCTGCTGATGGCGCGGGCCCGTTGGATCGAGCGCAGCTTCTACCTCTACATCGTCGGCTCACAGATGGTGCCGATCATCGCCCTGGCTCCCATCTTGTACGGCATCATCCGCGATGAAACCGCGCTCAAAATCACTATCGCGGCCTATCTTACCTTCTTCCCCGTCACTGTCAATGTGCTGCGAGGGCTACGCAGCGTGGATCCCCGCGCGCTGGATCTGCTGCACAGCATCGCCGCCTCGCCGTGGGAAATCTACCGTAAACTCCGTATCCCCACCGCCATGCCCTTCCTGTTCAATGCCCTGCGAATCGCCGCGACCGGCAGCCTGATCGGCGCGATTGTCGCCGAGTTGATGGGCGGCAACAGCGGCTTGGGTGTGCTAATCCTGACGCTGCAATATAATAGCTATGGCGCGGCGGATCGACTCTGGGCGTTGATCGGCGAAACCGCGCTGATCGGGGTGCTGTTCTTCGGCGCGGTGGGCTTGGCCGAGCGGTGGCTGGTGCCGTGGCAACCGGAGTTTCGTCGGGCCGCCAGGGAGCGCGACTAGATGGCGACGCTTGATCTCCCCGTCACGCGCCCGCGCCGCCGCACCACCGGCATCTTGGCGTTGCCGCCGCTGTTGCTGTTCGGCGTGCTGCTGGTGCTCTGGCAAAGCGAGGTGCTGCACCGCTTGCTGGGTATCCAGGTGTTCCAATTGCCTTTGCCCAGCACCATCCTAGCCGCCTTTGCCCGGCGCAGTGGTGATCTATGGACTGGTGCGTGGTATACGTTGGGTGAAGCGGTGATCGGCCTGGGCTTGGGCGCGGGGTTGGGCTTTGCGGCGGCGGCTCTGTTCGTCCAGTTCGACGGCTTACGTCGAGGAATAATGCCGTTGGCGGTGTCGGCTAACGCCATCCCGTTGATCGCGATCACGCCTATCGTCACGCGCTGGCTTGGTTTCGACCAGCCTACCCGCATTTTCGTAGTCGCGCTGATGACCTTTGCACCGATGGTGGTGAGCGCCTACAAAGGACTGACCGCGCTGGACAATGCCGCGCTCGATCTCATGCACAGCTATGCCGCGACAGCGGGGGACACATTCCGCAAGCTGCGCCTGCCCAGCAGCCTGCCCTATGTATTCAGCGCGTTACGGGTGGGCGCAACGGCGGCGATGATCGGCGCGGTGGTGGCTGAGTTTTTCAATTCGGCGGGCGGGATCGGCAAGCTGATCGCCAACAATGTGCAGGGCAACGACTACGCCCTGGCTTGGTGCGGCGTGCTGATTGTTACCGGCATGGGCCTGCTACTCTACCTCGCCATCAGCCTGCTTGAACGGTTGGTCGTGCATGGGTCGGGGAGCGAACGCGAGTAGCGGCCCAATGATGATCGGTGGTTGGGCTATAGACAAAGGAGGAGGAGAAGAATGAACATTCGCAAGCATCTGGGATCATTGCTACTGCTGGGCGCGTTGGCGGGGCCGCTCTTGGCCGGCTGTGGCGATACGGCCACTACGCCGACCGTTGTGACTAGCGGCAACACAGGCGCGATCCCCGGCGGTACGACCGGCATCCCCGATAAGGTGCGCCTACAACTCAAATGGCTACACCAAGCGCAGTTCGCCGGCTACTATGTGGCTGCCGATAAAGGCTACTACAAGGCGCGCAACCTAGACGTGGAACTCCTACCCGGCGGCCCGGATGTGGTGCCCTCGCAAAAGGTAGCGACCGGGGCTGCCGACGTGGGCATTGACTGGGTAGGCAGCCTGCTGGCAAACCGCGACAAAGGCCAGCCGCTGATCGATGTCGGCCAGTTCTACCAGAGCAGCGGCCTCTACCTGATCAGCAAAAAGAGCGCGGGCATCAACAGCCCCGCCGACTTGAAGGGCAAAAAGGTCGGCGTTTGGACGGGCGGCAACGAGTTTGAGTTCCGCGCCCTGATGGATAAGTACAAGTTCGACAACAGCATTGACAACAACAAGGACATGACCGTGATCAAACAGGGCTTTGAGATGGACACCTTTCTCAACGGCCAGTTGGATGCGGCCTCGGCTACAACCTATAACGAGTATCCCGTCGTCTTGGAAGCCGGCGTGAAGCCGGAGGACATCAACATCATCAACTACAACAGCGAAGGGGTGGGGATGCTCGAAGACCACACCTTTGTCACCGAGGATACGCTCAAAAACCGCCGCGACGTGCTGATCCGCTTCCTAGCCGCCTCGCAACAGGGCTGGATTGATGCGGTGAAAGACCAGAAGGTCGCCGTGGACGCGGTGATGGGCCGGGTAGACCCGGCGGGCACCACTCGTGTCCACCAGGAGAATATGATGCGTGAAGTCGCCAAGCTGGTCCAGCCTGAAGGCACCACCCCACAGCAGATCGGGTTCATCGTGCCGGCCAAGTTCCAGACTACGGCGGATATTGCGCTGAAGTTCAACGTGATCAGTAAGCCAGCGCAGAACGCCTATACTAACGACCTGATCGAGGCCGCCGCCAAACTGAACGCGCAGACAACCTCGCAGAAATAAGCGACCGCCGACCTAATGCCATGGCGGCCCCCAGCCAGCCAGGGGCTGAGGGCCGCGTCGTTCGCAGGAAGATCCCCGCTATGGCCGATCCCTCGTCTGCCCCGCTGCCGGTGGGCCGCGACAGCGACTCGCCCGACATCGTGTGGCGACCCAGCCCAGCTTATATTGCCCGCAGCCGACTACGCCACTTCATGGATCGGCACGATCTCGCCGCCTTCGCGGATCTATTGGCGCGGGCGGCGGCCGACCCGGCTTGGTTCTGGGATGCAGTGGTGCGTGACCTGGAACTGGAGTGGCTGCGGCCCTATACGCAGGTGCTGGATCTGCGCGACGGCATCGCGTGGCCGCGCTGGTTTGTCGGCGGTCAATATAACTGGGTGCATGACGCGCTGGATAAGCACGCCCTGCGCCTGCGGCCGGCCACCCTCGCCGTGATCTGGGAGGGCGAGGACGGGGCGATACGCAATCTCAGTTACGCCGAACTCTATGCCGAAGTCAACCGTGCCGCCAACGCCTTGCGCGCCGCCGGCGTGGCTCCCGGCGACCGGGTGGGCCTGTTCCTGCCGATGATTCCCGAAACCGTGACGGCCCTGCTGGCTCTCGCCAAGATCGGAGCAATCGCCATCCCGATCTTCTCCGGCTACGGTGGCGCGCTGGTGGCCTCGCGCTTGAATGCAGGCGCGGCCACGCTGCTGATCACTGCCGACGGCTTCTACCGTGCCGGTAAGATCGTGCCGATGAAGGCGGTGGCCGATGAAGCGGTCGCACTCAGCCCGACGGTGCGGCGCGTGTTGGTGGTGCGCCGCCTGGGCGATCCAGTGGCGTGGACCGCCGGGCGTGATGTGGCCTGGGATGCGGCGTTGGCGGCTCAGTCCGCCGAATGCCCCACTCTGGCGACCGCGCCCGACGATCCCTACATGATCCTCTACACTAGCGGCACCACCGGCGCACCGAAAGGGATCTTGCATACCCATGCGGGCTTCCCGATCAAAGCCGCGCAGGAGTTGGCCCATTGTTTCGATCTGCACGCGGGCGACCGGCTGTGGTGGATCAGTGACATCGGCTGGATGATGGGGCCGTGGGCCATCGCCGGCAGCCTGATGCTGGGTGCAACGTGTGTGCTGTATGAAGGCGCACTGGCCCACCCTGCCCCGGATCGCGTATGGGCACTCGTGGCGTGCCATCGGGTGACGCACCTGGGTATTGCTCCGACGGCGGTGCGGTTGTTATTAGGTTACGGGGATATGTGGCCCCAGGCCCATGACCTGAGCAGTCTCTACC
>JALYUO010000263.1 GCA_030853735.1 Chloroflexota bacterium | reverse complement strand
GTGGAACCCTACACACCGACGGCCTTGCAGGCGGTCCATCGCGCCCGCATCAAGGCCGTACGGGGCAAAGGCAACACCGAGCGCGTAGTGTTTCTGTCTGCCGATGCGCGCGCCGCCCTGGCCGACTACCTGGCGCGGGAACGCCCCCAGGATACCGACCCCGACAGCCTCGCCCTGTTTCTGAGCGCCGCCGGCCTGCCCAGCCGCCGTGCCGACGGCCGCCTGGCGCCGCAAGCCATTAACGATCTGCTGGCGCGCATCGGGCAGTGGCACGATAGCGAACAGCGCGACCCCGCCCGCCGCATTAGCCCGCTACGCCCCCATGATCTCCGGCACACCTTTGCCTTCCAGTTGGCGCACACCACCGGGGCCGACAGCTACGAACTCGAACGCCGGCTCGGCCACCGCTCCCAACGCTACATCGCCCGCTACACCAACCCGCCGGAAGCGGTCGCCGCCGGCTACGTGGAGGAGTTTTAACCATGCCGGATCGGGACCAATTAACCGACTATCCCGCCGCCGCCCGCGCCCAAGCGCTGGCCCACTTTGCCCAATTGCGTCCCCACTTGGAGGACGGCGTACCCCTGACCCGGCTGGCCCGCGCGCTGGATGTGTCGTTGCGCACCCTCCAGCGTCACTTGCGCGTCTACCGCCAACATGGCCTAGTCGGCCTGTGCCCCCCGCTGCGCACGGGTCCTGCTCCGCGCCGTACCGACCCCGATCTGGTCGCGCTCATCGAGGGCCTGGCCCTGCGCAATCCGCCTCCCTCCGCCGCCTCCATTTATCGCCAGGTGCGCCCGATTGCCGCGCAACACGGCTGGCCGCTGCCGACCAGTCGCACGGTGCGGGATATTGTCGCCCAGCTCGATCCCGGCCTGCGCACCCTGGCCCATGCAGGCGCCAAAGCCTACCAGGAAACTTACGATCTGCTCTACCGGCGCGAAGCCAGCCGGGCCAACGAGATGTGGCAGGCCGATCATACGCCCCTCGATCTGCTGCTCCTCGACTCCACCGGCAAGCCGCGCCGGCCCTGGTTGAGCGTAATCATCGACGATTACAGCCGCGCCGTCGCCGGCTATATGCTCAGTTTCCAACATCCGTCGGCGCTGCAAACCGCCCTCACCCTGCGCGGGGCCATCTGGCGCAAGGCGGATGCCCATTGGCATGTCTGCGGCATTCCTGACGTGTTTTACACCGACCATGGGGGCGATTTTGAGTCGCAGCATATGGCGCAGGTCAGCGCCGACATCAAAATGCAACTCGTCTTTTCCTGGCCGGGGCAGCCGCGCGGGCGGGGTCGCATCGAACGCTTCTTCAACACGGTGAACCAGATGTTCCTGGAAGTCCAACCAGGCTACCACCCAGCGGGCGCGCCGCCGGTCACGCCGACGCTGACCTTGCCGGAGTTCGAGGCCCGCTGGCGCACCTGGCTGCTCGATGAGTATCACGGGCGGGTGCATAGCGAAACCGGGCAGACTCCGCACGCCCGTTGGATCGCCGGCGGCTGGCTGCCCCGGCTGCCAGAGTCGTTGGAACAGTTGGATCTGCTGCTGCTGACCGTTGCCACCTCGCGCCGGGTGCAGCAAGACGGTATCCGCTTCCGGGGCCTGCGCTATCTCGACCTGACGCTGGCCGGCTATGTCGGCGAAGACGTAACCATTCGCTACGACCCGCGTGACATGGCCGAGATCCGCGTCTACTACCAGGACCGCTTCCTCTGCCGTGCCGTCTGCCAGGAAATCGCCGGGCAGACGATCAGCCTCAAGGACATCATTGCGGCGCGCACCGAGCAGCGCCGCACCGTACGCAAGCAGCTCACGGCGCGGCAAGCAGCCGCTCCACGGCTGCTGGAGGTACACAAGGCCCCGCCGGAGCCGCCGGCCTCCGCCCCGGACCCGGACTTACCGCGCTTGAGGAGGTACTTTAATGAATAGCACGGCAACCAGTACCCGGACGCAATCCGCGCCCGCCCCGACGGCTTCCCCCGCCGCCCCAGCGGAACCGTTTATCGTCACCAAGGAACACCGGCTGTTTGCCGAGTTCTGCGATACCTGCCGGCAGGCGCGCTATATCGGCATCTGTCATGGGCCGCCCGGTGTCGGCAAAACGCTCTCAGGGCGCACCTATAGCCAGGGCGCGGTGGGCCGGCCACCCCCTGGGTTCCCGATCTTTTACACGCCGGAGGTCGCCAACAATGCACGCCAGGTGGCCAAAGAGATTACGCGGCTACGGGAAGCGGGACGCTATCGGCGCTGGGTGGACCACCCACCGGAGCAGACCCCCTGGACCTGGCCGCCGGCGGACCGCACGGAGTTGATTATTGTGGACGAAGCCGACCGCTTGAAGATGCCGGGGCTGGAGCAATTGCGCGATATCTTCGACCGGGGCGGCATCGGGTTGGTGCTGATTGGGATGCCGGGGTTGGAAAAACGGCTGGCGCGCTACGCGCAACTCTACTCGCGGGTGGGCTTCGTGCATCCGTTCCGGCCGTTGAGCAGTGAGGAAATGCACTTCATCCTGAAGCAGAAATGGGCCGAGTTGGGCTGGACCTTACGCCCGGATGATTTCGCCGATGCCGAAGCGGCCGCAGCGATTATCCGTATCACCGAAGGGAACTGGCGGCTGTTGCAGAGGCTATGGCTCGAAATTGAGCGGCTGATGAAGATCAACAGTTTGCA
>JALYUO010000261.1 GCA_030853735.1 Chloroflexota bacterium | reverse complement strand
GCCGACGACGACACGAAGAAGCGGCGCGGTCGCCCACCGAAAGCGCGGCCTGCCGACTTGGTGCCCGTGGCCCTCAATGGCGCAGCCCCCAATGGGCACAGCAACGGTAGCAATGGTAATGGCACCGCCGCCCCCCCGGCTCCCGCCCGCGACCGGGGCAAACTGCGCTTGGTCAAGTAGGGCGACGACCTAACCCCCCAACCCCCTTCCCTACGAAGGAAGGGGGAGTTTACGGAGACTAAGGGACGGTCGGGGTGATACCGTCCTGCTCCCCTCCCTTCGTAGGGGAGGGGCTGGGGGAGAGGTCGTCGTCCTGCTCCCCTCCCTTCGTAGGAGAGGGGTTGGGGGAGAGGTCGTAGAGGAGGATCGCGCATGACGGTACTCGCCGTGCTGGGTTGCCAATGGGGCGATGAAGGCAAAGGCAAGCTGGTGGACTTGCTGGGCAGCCGGGCGCGCGTCATTGTGCGCTGTAACGGCGGGCCGAACGCGGGGCACACCATCGTCAACCCGCAGGGCACCTTCAAGATGCGCCTGATCCCGTCGGGCATCTTCCATCCGCGCGCCATCTGTCTGATCGGCAACGGCGTGGTGGTGGACCCAGCTACCTTGCTGGACGAACTCAATATGCTGACCGCCGCCGGGCTGGACATGAGCCGTCTGCTGATCAGCGACCGCGCCCATGTGATCATGCCTTACCACCGCATCCTCGATGAATTGGAAGAGGCCGACCGCGCCGCCGTCGGGGGCGGCTTGGCTATCGGCACCACCAAGCGCGGCATCGGGCCGGCCTACGCCGACAAGATGGCGCGCGTGGGTATTCGCATGGCCGACCTGCAACACGAAGAGACGCTGTTGAGCAAGCTGTCGGCAGTGTTGAACTACAAGAACCGCATCCTGACGCGGCTTTACGGCGCGGAGCCGATTGGCCTGCACGAAACCTATCTGCAAATGGTCGAATATGGCCGGCGCTTGGGCAAACATATTATTGCCGCCGACCTGATCCTCAACCGCGCTCTGGCCGATAAACACCACATCTTGCTCGAAGGGGCACAAGGCGCGCTGCTGGACCTGGATCTGGGGACATATCCCTATGTAACTTCCAGCAACCCGACCGCCGCCGGCTGCTGCGTCGGTGCGGGCTTGCCGCCCACCACGCTCGACGGCGTGATCGGGGTCTACAAAGCCTACCAGACGCGCGTCGGCGCAGGCCCGTTCCCCACCGAACTGCTGGGCGAGCAGGCCGACTTTTTACGCAATCAGGGCGGGGCGGGGCACGGCGAGTTCGGCACCGTCACCGGGCGACCGCGGCGCGTCGGCTGGTTTGATGCCATGGCCGGGCGCTATGTAGCCCGCGCCAACGGCCTGACCGCGCTGGCGATCACGCGCCTCGACGCGCTGGATCAGATGCCCGTGCTGCGGATCTGCACCGGCTACCGCGTCAACGATATGCTGCTGCGGAACTTCCCCGCCGAAATCGCCACGTTGGAGATCGTGCAGCCGGAATACGAGGAACACCCCGGCTGGCTGACCGACACGACCGGTTGCACGCGCTGGGAGGATCTGCCGGTGAATGCGCGCAAATATCTGGCCCGTCTGCGCGACCTGTTGGGCGTGCGGATTGATATTGTGTCTATCGGGCCGGACCGCGAACAGACGATCCTGTTGCGCGAACCGTTTGATACGCTGCCTGACATCGTGAGCCGCTTTGTGGACACCGTGCAGGATCGTGGAGGGAGCTTGTAACGTGTTTTCCCGCCGCACCCGTTGGGCACCCTCGAATACTTGGTCCATCGCGGTCGCCAAAGCTCAGGCCGCCGGTCGCCCCTTGCTTAATCTGACCGAAGCGAACCCCACTCTCTGCGGGTTTGACTACACTGGCGCGGGCCTCGAAGCCCTGAACGACCCGGCGGCGCATACCTATGCCCCTGATCCGCAGGGCATGGCGACGGCGCGGGCGGCAGTGGTCGCCTATTATGCCAAGCAGCACAGCCTGATGGTGGACCCGGCCAACGTGGTCTTGACCGCCGGCACCAGTGAGGCGTACAGCTATCTGTTCAAGCTGTTGTGCGATCCGGGCGATGCGGTGTTGGCTCCGTTGCCCAGCTATCCCCTGTTCGAGTACCTGGCCGGGCTGGACGGCATCAACTTGGTGCCATATCCCTTGCGCTACGACGGCGTGTGGTCTATTGACTTCCCGGCGCTGGAAGCGGCGATCACGCCGCACACCCGCGCGCTGATTGTGGTCCACCCGCACAATCCGACCGGCGTGTTCATTAAGCGCAGCGAAGCGCGCCGTCTGGTGGGGCTGTGCTGGGCCAACGACATGGTGCTGATCAGCGACGAGGTGTTTCTGGACTATGTTGCGGGCGACGACCCGGAGCGGTCCCCCTCTTTCGTCAGCATAGATGATGTGCTGACGGCGACCCTCAGCGGCCTGTCCAAAGTGACCGGCTTGCCCGGTGTGAAGGCCAGTTGGCTGGCGGTGAGCGGCCCGCCCGATGTGCGCTCGGCGGCGCTGGACCGCCTGCAAATTATCGCCGACACCTATCTTTCGGTGAGTACGCCGGTGCAATTGGCCTTGCCGCGTGTGCTGCCGGCGGGGGGGGCGGTGCGCCGCCAGATCGCGGCACGGGTGGCCGAAAACCGGGCCGCGCTAGTGGCGGCGCTAGAGGGGCCGTTGCCACTCGACCTGTTGCCGGCAGAGGGCGGCTGGTATGCCACGCTGCGCCTGCCCGCGCTGCAAACGGAAGAAGAGTGGGCTTTGCAGTTGCTGGAAGACGGCGTGCTGCTCCATCCCGGTTATTTCTTTGACTTCGCCTTCGGCCCGCTGGTCGTCCTCAGCCTGTTGCCGCAGCCGGAGGTGTTTGCCGAGGGGGTGGGGCGCGTGGTGCGGCGGGTGCAAGCGACGGTGGATGCGGCGAACGCGGCGCAGGAAGCGCGGCTGAAGGCGACCCGCTTCGAGGCTCCGCCGCCGGTGCCCGTTGCCTTGCCCGATCAGGCGGCGATTGATCAGTTTGTCGGCGCGGCGCACGGCCATTTCGACCAACTACGGACGTTGCTGGCCCAATACCCCATGCTGGTCAATATGCCGGCGCGCTGGGGCGAAACGGCGATCCAGGCGGCGGCGCAAGTGGGCCGGGCCGACATCGTGGAGTTTCTGCTGGCCCGTGGCGCGCCGTGGGATATTTGCACCGCCGCCGTGCTAGGCGCAAACGACAACGTGCGCTCGATGCTCTGGTCTAATCCGGCCCTGATCCACGCGACCGGGGCGCACGGCATCCCGCTGCTCTATTACCCCGTCATCACCGGCAACCAGGCATTGGCCGAATGGCTGCTGATGCAGGGCGCGCCGATCAACGCGGGCCTGGGCAGCAGCACCCCGTTGCACGGCGCGGTATTGTTCAACCAACTGGCGATGATTCAGTGGCTGTTGGCGCGCGGCGCAGACCTCCACTTGACCGATAACGGCGGCAATACCCCGCTCCAGGTGGCCCTTGCCAACGGCAACGCCACCGCCGCCTCAATGCTTGGCTATTAGCTCTTATGGGAGGATTACGAATGGACACCGCGCCCCCCGCCCTGCCGGAACAGCGGATCATCGATCAATTTGTGGGCGCGGCCCACGGCGATTTTGCCACCATGCGCGAGTTGCTGGCGCAGTATCCGGCGCTGGTCAACGCGCCGGCCCGCTGGGGCGAGACGGCGATCCAGGCCGCCACCCAGGTGGGCCGGCTGGATATGGTCCACCACCTGCTGGCCGCCGGTGCGCCGCGCGACATTTGCACGGCGGCGGTGTTGGGCGAAGACGACACGGTGCAGGCGATGTTGGGGGGCGACCCGGCGCTGATCCAGGCGACCGGGGCACACGGCATTCCGCTGCTCTATTTCCCGGTGATCACCGGCAACCAGGCGCTGGCCGAGGCGCTGCTGGCGCAGGGCGCGCCGATCAACGCGGGCGCGGGCAGCAGCACGCCACTGCACGGCGCGGTACTATTCGGCCCGCCGGCGATGGTGACGTGGCTGCTGGCGCAGGGTGCCGACCCCACGCTGGGCGACAACGCCGGCAAAACGCCGCTGCAAGTGGCCGAAGCCAACGGCAACACCGCAGCGGCGGATCTGTTGCGCTAAGGCGCGTTTTACGGCGCGGGATCGGCGATGCTCACCGGTGCGTCGTAGTTGCTGTAGTCCCAGGTCACGGTGTCGTCCGCACGCACGGTCTGGATACGGACATAGAGGCCGGTTGCTTTGCTCACCCACACATCTGTATCCATGCGCTCCGGCGTGCCGGCTGCGCCGTGGAAGAAGTGGTAGTGGATGGTATCTTGCCCGGCCAGCGTCTCGCTGCTGGACACGGTGCTGAGGTTTGCCTCCTCGCCATAGATAGGGTTGGCCGCCGACCAGGGTAGACTGAGGTTGCGGTACACGACACTCCCGGCAGCCAGCGCATCATCAGCGACTTGCCATGCCCCGCCCACTTTGTGGTAGGTCACTAAGTCCTTGCCTTCAATCGCCAGCCAATCGCCGTTCTCGCTCTCCGGTCGCCGCTGAGTGACGGTGAAGCGCATCCGAGTGGCTCCCGCAACCGAGCGGTCAATATCCCCTTCGGCATGGACGCTAAAAACCGCCTGCTCGCGACCGGCCTTCGGGGTCTGGTCGTAGACGAAATGCACCGTGTTCACGTCAAACATATAGCGTTTGGCTGCCTGATCGAGGCTGCCGTCTACCGGGGTGCCGGCGAACTTCTTGCGCCGGCCGCCGGCCGTTGCCGCCGTGGGCGCAACGGTGTCGGCGGTAGCCGTGGGTGGGGAGTTCACCGCGTCGGTAGTGGGCGCAGCCTCGCTGCCGGCGGCGGCGGTGGGCACGGCGATCACGGCGGTGGGGGCGGTGCTGCCTGATCCGCTTGCGTCGCAGGCGGCGAGAGCGAGCAGCAACAGGCCCGTAGCAGGCAGGGCAGTCCAGCGGGAAGGGCGGGTCATAGCAACGATCCTTTCTCTTATACGGCGGAAATAATCCGATACAAGCCTATAATAGCAGACCCGCCCGCTGGGTGGAATAGCTTTCCGGTAGCGCAGGGTTGCCAAAAAGGGGTATAAAAAGGGGGATTGCCGCCTGTTAGTGATGCGCGCGCATGAATGCCTTGCAGCTAGTAGCGAGGTAGACCGGCACTTCCAGCATCGGGTAGTGGCCGGCGTTGGGCATCACTTCCAGTTCGGTGTTGGGGAACCATTGCAGGATTGTGCCCTGCATCAACGCGGCGCTAATGGCCGGGTTATGTTCGCCCACCAGCACCTTGAGCGGCACCGGATTGCCCTGCACCTCGGCGGCGAAGTTGGAGCGCGTCCACGCCTGCAAGTAGTCGGCATAGGCATCGCGCGTAGTGGTCGCCACGGACTGCGCGGTCATGTAGGCGATCCAGCTGGGACTGTGCCGGTTGCCGGTGGTGATGTCCACGATGGTGCCGCGACTGGGCGGGTTGTCGGTGGCGCTCTCGAACAGGGTCAGGAAGTCGCCTTCCAGCGGTATCCCACTGGCCGGCACGGGGTTGATCGCCACTACGCTTTGGATGCGCTGCGGTGCGTGGGCGGCCAGCCACTGCACGGCCATGCCGCCCATCGAATGGCCGATCAGATGGAAGCGTTGCCGGCCCAGGTGGTCGGCCAGGGCCGGCGCATCGCCGCCAATCTCGACCATCGTATGCTCCCCGGCTCTGTCGCACGACGCGCCATAGCCGCGATAATCCATGAACGCATAGGTGAAGGTCGCCTGATCCAGGTAGGGCATCAGCGGCGCGAAGGCCGTATGATCCGTGACCCAGCCATGCAGCACCAGCACCTTCTCCGCGCCGCTGCCCACCATTTCATGTCCGATCAGCATCGTCTTGCTCCTGTTCTAAAGGGTCCCATCAGTCTCTGCTATAGAATAGATCGGGGGGCGGTGCGGGTTACAGTTTGTGTGCTATAATAGCAAACATCTCCGCCTTGCGGCCCGGCTGGGTCCGGCGGGGCGGTGCCTCGCGCAGTTGGCCGGCGCAGGGCAGCCCGCGAACGGCGCGGGGATAGGGATCGCTATGTTCCTGCAAGCCGCTGGACAGCCCATTATCCTGATCGCTGATGACAACCGTGATGTGCGGCGTACTTTGCAAAAGCTGCTGGAAGACCAGGGCTGTGTGGTGTGTACCGCCGGCGACGGCTATGAGGCGCTGGCCGTGGCCGAACGCCAAGCGCCCGACCTGATCTTGCTCGACGGGCAAATGCCGCGGCTCGACGGCTTGGCGACGGTGCGCGCCCTGAAAGCACATCCCACGGTCGGCCATATCCCGGTGATCCTGCTGACGGCGCAAGCCGGCCCTGATGCCACGTTGCGCGGCCTGGATGCCGGGGCCGATGAGTTTTTGACCAAGCCGGTAGACGAACACGAATTGCTGGCCCGCGTGCGAAGCCTGCTGCGCGTCAAAGCCCAGCATGACCGCTTGCGCGCCTACGGCCAACGCCTGACCAGCCTGCTGCGCGTGACCGAAGGCTTGCGCCTGCACCTCGAACCGCAGCCGTTGCTGGATGCGATAGCCGACCAGGCCCGCCGCCACCTGGGCTTTGGCCGCGTGGTCGTCACCCTGTTGGAGGCCGAGACGGGCCTGCTGCGCGTGGGCGCGGTGGCCGGCGTGAGCGATCCCCAGGCCCGTGCCGCGCTGGCCGCCACCACCTACCCATGGGACGATGTGCGCGCTCTGCTGCGCGCGGAGTACCAGATCAGCGAATCCTATCTGATCCCGGATGAGTCGCTGGTGGGGCAACGCCGCCTGTGGCGCAAACCGACCGCGCCGCTGGGAGACGGCCGGTGGCAGGCACGCGACAATCTGCTGGTGCCGTTGCGCTCGGCGGCGGGCGCGTTCTTCGGCCTGCTGTCGTTCGATACGCCTGACGATGGGCAGCGCCCCGACGCGGCCCACATCCAACTGCTGGAATTGTTCGCCCACCAAGCCGCATTGGCCTTGCAAAACGCCGCGCTCTATGCCGACCTGCACCGCCACTATGCGCGCTATGTGGCCCCCGCCGTCGCCGCGCAAATCACCGGGCACACCGCCGTCACCCCGACCTTCGGCGCGCCGGTCGAGCAAGAGCTGGTGGTCATGTTCGCCGATCTGCGCGGCTTCACCGCTCTCAGCGAGGGTCTCAGCCCGCAGGTGCTGGTGAACAAAGTGCTGAACCCCTACTTTTCCGAGATGACCGCTGTGATCCTGGCCTATGGCGGGCTGGTAGACAAGTTTCTGGGCGACGGCATTATGGCGATCTTCGGCCTGCCCACGCGCCGCGAAGACGAAGAAGCGCGCGCCCTCACCGCCGCGCTGGCGATGCAGGCCGCCTTCCGCCCGCTGCAAGCCAGTTGGGCCGCCGCATTGGGTCGCGACATCGGCATGGGCGTGGGCCTGGCGGCGGGGCGCGCCGTGGTCGGCAACATCGGCGCACCGCAGCGCCTCGACTACACGGCGATTGGGCGCGTGGTCAATATCGCCAGCCGCGTCACCGATCTCACTCCCTCCGGTGGCGTGTGGGCCACGCAAGAGGTGAAGATGCTGGCCGAGACCTATGTCCTCACCCACCCCGCCGCCGCCGTACACTACCCGCTTACCTTCCAGCCGCTCTTGCCCACCGCGCTCAAAGGCGCGCCCGGAATGCAAAACCTCTACGCCTGCGCTCTGGTCGGCTAGGTCTGTGGTATAATGGCGCTATGCGTGCGGCCCAGCAACAGGCAGCGCGTGGGAGAGTTGGCCGTTTTACCAAAGGAGCTAGAAGGCTATGACCCACCTACAGCAGCACCCCGAAATGAGCGCCGATGCGCCTAGACAGATTTATTTAGACCACGCCGCCACCACGCCCACCGACCCCGCTGTGGTGCAGGCGATGCTGCCCTATTTCACCGCTCACGCCGGCAATCCGTCGAGCGTCCACAGCGCGGGGCGGGCGGCGGCGCAAGGGCTGGAGTCGGCACGCCGGGCAGTGGCCCGCGTGTTGGGCTGTCGTTCGCGCGAGGTGGTCTTCACCGGCGGCGGCAGCGAAGCCGACAATCTGGCGATCAAAGGCGTGGCCTATGCCCACCGCGCCGCCGGCCACGCCACCTCGCATATCATCTCGATCCCGATTGAACACCACGCCGTCACGCACACGCTGGACCACCTGGCCGCCGAGGGCTTCGCCGTGACCCAGGTGCCGGTGGACAACTATGGCCGAGTCAGCGTGGCCGCCATTGCCGCCGCCATCCGCCCCGACACCTGCCTGATCACCGTCATGTATGCCAACAATGAGATCGGCACGGTGCAACCCATTGCCGCCATCGGTGCGCTGGCCCGCGCCCACGGCATCCCCTTGCACAGCGACGCGGTGCAGGCGGGCGGCTACCTGCCGCTCAATGTGGACGCGCTCGGCGTGGACTTGCTGACGCTGACCGCGCATAAGTTTTATGGGCCGAAAGGCGTGGGGCTGCTCTATGTCCGCAGTGGGCGCAAGTTGCACCCCATGATCCACGGCGGCGCGCAGGAGCATGGCCTGCGCGCGGGCACCGAAAACGTGCCGGGCATCGTCGGCTTGGCGGCCGCGCTGACCCAGGCCGTGGCCCACGCCCCGACCGAAGTGCCGCGCGTGACCGCCCTGCGCGACCGGCTGATCGCCGGCATCCAGGCGCAGGTGCCGGGTGCCTATTTGCAGGGCCACCCGACGGAGCGGCTGCCCAACAACGTCGCCTTCTGCATCGCGGGCGTGACGGGCGAGGATCTCTTGCTGCGGCTCGATCTGGCCGGCATTTGCGCGTCCAGTGGTTCGGCCTGCAACTCCGGCTCCACCGCGATCAGCCATGTGCTGCGCGCCATCGGCACGCCGCCCGAACTGGGCCGGGGTTCGCTGCGCCTGACGCTGGGCAGCGCCAACACCGAAGCCGATGTGGACTACACCATCGCCGCCCTGACTCAGATCGTGGCTGATCTCCGGGCCTATGCCCCAGCCGAGGTTGCGGTCGGCTAACCGGAGTACCATGCGCCAACTCCATCACCCCACGCGGGCAGCGCTACTTGGCGGCTGCCTCGTCCTGCTGACCCTGGCGGGCTGCGATAGCGCGGCTACGCCTACTTATACTACTTCACAAGGTAGCCGCAAAAGCCCGGTGCAGGAAGAAGGCCGTCTACTTATGAACCGCTGGGCGGAGGCACACCCGCTGCCGACCTTGACGGGCGCGCCCCTGCCGGTGCCGGTCGGCACGGTAGTCGGGGAGCGGGTGCTGCCCCTCGCCGCAGTCTGGGACACGCTCACGCCCACGCCGCTCCAGCAGTTCGCCATGCCGATGAGTGGCGGTTATCAGTTAGGACTCTCCGGCCTCTCCCGTGATGGGCGGCTGTTGCTGGGCATCGCCGATCCCCCCTATCCGACAGACGGCAGCGAGCCGGACCGCCCGATGATCCTGGCCTTCGCGGCCGTAGCCGACCGGCAACTCCATTCCATCGCCACGATGCCTCATCCCAGAGTGCAGCCGTTGTCTTTTCAATCCGACGGCACTTGGCTGGTATGGGTGCAAGGCGCGCCGGAGACGGGGCTGCCGGTGGATTACGAAGCCTATGCCTACAACCGCCTGGACCACTCGCGCCGCCTGTTCGCACGGGGCGCTGATAACAAGGTGGATGCACCGGGCCTGGATTATAAAATCGAAATTGACCACGGGCAGGTAGTCTGGACTGAGCGCGATTCGAGCGGCAGTCGCGTGCAGCTGGAGGATCTGGCAACGGGGCAGATTACGCAGTTGGCGACAAACGGCTTTGGCGCACACATCGCGTGGCCCTATATCGCCTGGATTGACGCGCCGGCGCACGCCATCGTGGTGCTGAACCGCGAGGATGGCACGCGCACGACGCTGGTCAAGCCCTGGCGGCCGATTGAGTTCGCGCTGGCGGGCGACAGTATCGCCTGGACGGGCGAACGCCGCGACCGTATCACCCTCACTAATCTCGCCGAGACGGTGGTGCAGCCGCTCACGATGGGCACAACGGGCGCGTCCTTCAACTTTTACGAACTGCAACTGAATGATCGCTTCGTCAGTTGGGAGGGTCCACCCGAAAGGCAAATGTGGGACCGCCGGCAAAACGTGTTGGTGCGCCCGGAGGCGCTAGGGGCCGCCTATTTTCACCTGTCGCCCCAGCGCCTCATGTGGCAGACTGGAGATCAGACGGGAGCCGCCGCCGGCAGCCTGATCAACATCCTGGATACCAGCCGCTTGCCCTGATCAGGCCAGCCACTCAATCCACCCGCCGTGCGGATTGCAACGGGCCAGCGGGCGGGCGCTGATACAACTCGCGCGCCAGCTTAACAGCGTCAGATAGGGCTGGCCCAACCCGCCTTCGATGCCGATCCAGGCAAGATCGCGGGCTGCTCCTGTTGCCGCCAAAATCGCCGCCACCTGGACGCGGCCTGCGGGCGTGAACTGGTTGAGGGTGAAGCTGTGGAACACGCAGGGCACCGTGCCCATGGGCACGGTCGCGAGGGCGCGCGGCAGCAGATCGAGCGCATCGCCCGCCCATAGCTCCGGCGGGTCGGTCTGCACGGCGGTCACGGCCTGATCTAACAACTGGAAGCGTGTGGCGTGTTCGGGCCAGATCAGGGCCCGCAGCCAAGCCACTGCGTCGGGGTCGCGCGCGTTTATCGGGTGCAGATCGATGCCCAGGCGGCTTGCTATAGTCGGCATCTGGGCCGGGATGGGCAACGAGTGATCGCCGCGCACCTCACACTGGAGTTGCAGTGCCGCCTGGAGATCGCCGGTCCGCCCCGCCGCCCCATAATCATAGCCGTAGCGATCCCACAGCAGGTTGAAGCCCGCGCTGGCCCCGATTTCGATCAGCGCCAGTGGGCGACCCGCTGCCTGTTGCGCGACTAGGCTGAACGCCGGCAACAGGCAGGCACAGCGCCGCACTTCGTTGGTCTGCACCCGCCGCGTCTGGAGGATGGCGGTCAGGGCATCCCCATGGGCGAGGCAAAAGGCGCGGAAAGCGGGATAGGGATCACCGGTTGCGGGCGGGTCGGTTAGGTTCGGGTAAAACGCGGCCAGGGGATCGCTACGGTGGTCGGCCAGCAGATACTGCACCGCGCCCATGAACAAGTGCGGCACTGGACTGGACCGGGCGGTAGCCGCCAGCGTCGGCAAATCGGGGTCCGCCGCGATGCCCTGCGCCAGCCGCGCATAGAGGGGTGATGTTTCCCGCAACTCGCCGGCGGCCCAGTGGCTGAACTGCCCAGCTATGTCGGCCACGCGGTCGGGCGATGGATCGCTCATGCCTTTTTCTCCTCGGTGGGCAGCGGCGGCAGGTCGCCCAGGCTGCCCAGGCCAAAATGGCGCAAAAACGCCAGCGTGGTGCTGAACAGGATCGGATGGCCCGCCGTATCCAGCCGCCCGCTTTCGGCGATCAGCCCGCGGGTGAGCAGGGTGGTGATCACGCCGCTGCAATCCACGCCGCGTAACTGCTCCACCTGGGTGCGGGTGACGGGCTGGCGGTAGGCGATGATCGCCAGCGTTTCCAGCGCGGCGTTGGACAGGCGCTGGGCCGCCTCATAGCCGAAGTAGCGTTCCAATTCCGGCCCCATCTCCGGCGCGGTCACGAGTTGCACCTGCTCGGTCAGTCGTTGCAAGCGCAGGCCGCGCCCGCCCACACGCAGGTCGGCGGCCAGCCGGTCCAGCGCCGCATCCAGCCGCGCCGCCGACACGCCTAGCCCTTTCCGCAACGCCTCCAATGTCTGGGCTTCGGGCGCGGCAAACAGCACGGCCTCGACCACGCGGGCCAGTTCGGCGATGTCTTCGCGCTCGGTCAGCGGTGGGCGCGGGTCGGTCTGCGGTTCAATTAGGGGTGCGGGTGCGCGCTCGTCCACAACGGTCCTTTCCCGGCGGCGGGGGCCGGCACTCCATTATACTCGATTAGAGGTCGGGGGTCAGGGGTCGGGGGTCAGGGAGTGGTTCAGCCGGATGGGGGCAGCGTGTTAAAGTGAGCGTGCAGGGCTGTAGCAGCGCTGCTTGCTGCGCTGTATTTGTCTCTAACTGCGCGCTGTCTACCGGTAGCGCGACCGTGAACAAGTCCGGCGCAGCAAGCAGCGCTGCTACAGCCCCGGCATTTACACGCCGGAACTGTGCGCTGTCTACCGGTAGCACGACCGCGAACAAGTCCGGCGCAGCAAGCAGCGCTGCTACAGCCCCGGCATTTACACGCCGGAACTGTGCGCTGTCTACCGGTAGCACGACCGCGAACAAGTCCGGCGCAGCAAGCAGCG
>JALYUO010000258.1 GCA_030853735.1 Chloroflexota bacterium | reverse complement strand
GCCCATATCAGGGGCTGGCCGCCTTCTGCGAAGCGGATGCGCCGTTTTTCTGCGGGCGTAAGACGTTTATAGACCAACTTGTTGCCAGCGTCGAGCGGCAGCCATTGGTGGCGGTGTTGGGGTCGTCGGGAGCGGGTAAGTCTTCGGTGGTATTTGCCGGCTTGGTGCCCCAATTGCGCGGGCGGGCCGCGTGGCTGCTGGCCGCAGAGGATGGATATAATTTCCGGCCCGGCGATCAGCCTTTCCACGCGCTGGCGAGTACGCTCTTACCGCTACTAGAGTCGCACTTAAGCGAACGGCAGCGTCTGGTAGAGCAGGCTGCCCTGGCCGCAGATCTACAGCAGGGCCGGGTAGCCTTGCGCGATGTCGTTACACGTATCCTGCACAAACACGCCCCAGCCCAGCGGTTGCTGCTGGTTGCTGACCAGTTCGAGGAGTTGTATACGGTTTGCCGGGACACCAGCAAACGGGAGGCGTTTCTGGGCGTGCTGTTAGCCGCTGTGCCGCTACCGGCCCCCGGTCAGATGCCACCACTTACGCTTGTATTGACCATGCGCGCCGACTTCTATGGACAGGCGCTCGCGTATCGGCCCCTCGCCGATGCGTTGCAACCGGCGGTGCGTAACCTCGGCCCAATGACCCGCGCTGAGTTGCAAACGACTATCGAAGAGCCGGCGCGGCGGCAGCAGGTAAGCCTGGAGGATGGGCTGACCTCCCGCTTGTTAGAGGCGGTGGCGGCGGTGCCGGGCGAGTTGCCGTTGCTGGAGTTCACCCTGACCCAGCTTTGGGAGCGGCAATATCAGGGCCGCTTAACCCATGCCGCCTACACAGCACTCGGCGGCGTAGCAGGCAGCTTGGCGCAATACGCTGAGGATGTCTACGCGCAGCACACGCCGGAGGAACAGGAGGCGATTCGGCGGATTTTCGTGCAACTGGTGCAGCCGGGGCAGGGCACTGAGGACACCCGGCGCGTAGCACGGCGCACGGAACTGGACCCGACCGCTTGGGAATTGGTAACGCAGCTGGCGAGTGAGCGGTTGGTGGTCACGGGCTACGCTACAGCGAGTGGCGAAGAAACGCTGGAGCTAGTCCATGAGGCACTGATTGCTCACTGGGCACGATTGCGCGAGTGGATTGCCAACGAGCGGGAGTTCCGGGCTTGGCAAGAGCGCCTGCGACAGGCGCTGCACGACTGGGAGGTGAGTGGACACGACACGGGCGGGTTGTTGCGGGGCGCGCCGCTAGCGACCGCCCTGGACTGGCAACAAAAGCACCCGGCCATGTTAAGCACGGCGGAACAGGGCTTTATTGCCACGAGCCGCCACGCGCAGGAAGCAGACGTGCGCGAACGCGAGGCACTCTACGAGGCGCGCCTCACTGCCGAAAAGCGCGCCACGGGCGCGGCCCGGAGACTTGCTGGGGCTGCAGTTCTCGCTGCTGTCTTAATCGTAGGCTGGTACAGCTACAACACCTACACACTGCCCTGGCAAGCACATGGCCCCGACCCGATAGGTATAGCAGGAGGAACGCTAGTACTCACAGACAGTACGACACTTCCAGTGATCGGATTTGTGATCGAGCCTTTCGAGGTGACAAACGCACGCTATGCCCTGTGCGTACAGGCCCAACACTGCTTGCCGCCGCCCCCGCAGCTCAACCCCGATTACTACAAACATGATCAGGTTGAAGGGCCGTCTGATCGGGCGGAATGGCCGATGGTGGGGGTAGACGGCGTACAAGCCGCCACGTTCTGTGACTGGATCGGTCGCCGCCTACCCACCTTCGCGGAATGGGCCTATGCCGCAACCCAGCAAGGGAAGCATCTCTGGCCCTGGGGAGATGACCCGCAGTTGTGTATGTATGCTAACCTGAGTTGCCAATCGCCTTTTGCCCTTAAGCAGGTAGGACAATATGCTCCATCTCCGCAGGGAAGCGGTATCTATGATTTAATTGGGAATGCGATGGAGTGGACCCGCACCGAACCGACGGATGAAGGGGTGACGGGTCCAGCATGGGAGTTCGAGGGTAAGGTGATTCCCGATAATCTACTGGTGGTGGGCTGGAGTTTTGTTGTCGCTCCCAGCGTGGTTAAGCCACCCCAGACCGCAGAGGGCGCAAGTTACCCGATTTCGTTTCGGGACACAGGTACAGGGTTTCGC
>JALYUO010000876.1 GCA_030853735.1 Chloroflexota bacterium | reverse complement strand
ACCGAGTCGGTCTATGCCGCCTTCTTCGGCGAACCGCGCTACCGGCCCCACCCGATCCAGCGGCGGATGGTCGATTCGGGCATGATCGGGCGCAAAGCGGGCCAGGGCTTCTACCACTACGGTGGCGCGACCCCCGAACCCAACCCAGCCCTAGCGATTGACCCCGCCTACCGCCGGGCGTTGACCTTCGCCCGGATGCCGGATACATTGGACCGTCAGCTAGGCGATGCCCTGCTGGCGGCGGGAGCCGATGCCTCGATCATCGAGAGCGAGCGCCTCGCGCCCTATGTCATCGGGCGTGTGGTCTGTGGCATCATCAACGAGGCCGCCTTCGCGCTCGGTGAAGGAGTCGCGTCGGCGGCGGATATTGACACGGCCATGCGGCTAGGGGTCAATTATCCACAGGGGCCGCTCGAATGGGCCAACAAGTTGGGGTTGCCCCTGGTGCTGGCAATGCTGGAACATCTCTACGACTTTTATCACGAGGAACGCTACCGGGCCGCGCCCCTGCTGCGCCAACTGGTAGCCGCCGCCAACCGGGGCTACAACGCACCGGGATTCTAAGCCGGATGGGAGAAATGGTTGCTGCGTCGCTACCGCCGGCCGTTAGGGTGTGGATTATTTATAGTGGGAAGCCTGATCGCAGTGCTAGGAGTGCCTACGCTGTTCGTGGACCCGCCACCCCATTCTATCACACCGCCCGCCACTCTCCTGGGCACCTGGGTGGACGAGTTTGGCGGGCAGCGCACGCTTTACACCTTTCGGGCCGAGGGAACGTTTACTATTGAGGGGCCGGATAATCTTAGACCCGACATCCCGATTCACACCTACCACTGGTTGAGTGATGGGCATCTGGAGATGGATGGATCGGTCTTTGATGGTGCGCTGGGTGGCGAGAGCATCGCTTTGATCAAAAACAGTAGCTACGTTTACCAGTTTACGCGCTTGGGCGCACCCACGGCGACAGCAGTTCCGCCGGGATCGTACCCAGTAACGGAAACAACCGACCCAGCCACCATGCCGACCCAACTACCATTGCCGGTGCCGACCAGCCCTAGCCAATAGTCTTAGGAGAACCGACCTGATGACCCTACTGATCTGCACCGCCTTATTGGCCGGCCTGGGAGGCTGGCTCGACGCGCGGCTCAACTGGCCGAAGCCGGTGGGCCGGGGGCGGCGGGAGCGACTCTGATGTTTGCCGCCCCCTTTGGCCTCGCCGCCGCCGCAAAAGCGCGCACGCCCAGTGTTCCCCTCTGGCTGCTGGTGCTGGCCGCGCAAGCGATTGACCTGCTCGGTGTGATCTTGCGCCTGACCGGGATCGAAAGCCAGCACGCCGATCCCGATCCGCACACCGGCTATGGCGATCTGCTGTTCAATGATTCATATAGCCACGCCTTGCTGACGGCGATCATCCTAGCCATGATTTTCGCCGCTGTAGGGCGACGTTATGGGGGCGTGCGCGCTGGGGCCACGGTTGGCGGCTTGGTGCTGGCCCACTGGCTGCTTGATTTGCTGTTCCATCGGGGCGACCTGCCGATCTTGCCGGGCAATGCAGGCAATCTGCCGACTTTTGGCTTCGGCCTGTGGAGCCAACCGACCGTCGCCGCGCTGGTCGAAGCGGGCATTGTGCTGGCGGGCGCATTCCTGTACTATCGCAGCGCCATCCGCCTGCCCGCGCCCTCGATCCGCGCCAGCGCCGCCTATCGCACCCAGTCGCGCATCGCCGCGCTCGTCACCGCCGGCCTATTGCTGCTGACCCTGGCGGCGGCGCTGGGGGGCTTCGATTTGTAACCTTGCGCCCCGGCGCGCGTTCTATAGTACGGGAATAGGGTGGTGCAGTTGTTGGCGCACCATAATCCAGCCTACTATAACAGCGGGCAGTTCGGCCAGGCAGAGTTCGCGGGTAGCCTCGTTAGCCCACACACCTTGCAAGGACGGTATGGACGCAAAGACCGTACCATCTTCCAGAGTCGCAAACTCCGTCTGCGCGACGGCGGTTTGGATATAGCGGTCGCGCTGATCGGTCCAACTCGGAGATATAGCGGTTGTTTGCTGCGTGTTTGACATGGTGTAAGCCCTCCACGATCATTTTACCATGCAGCCGCCCAGCGTACAATGTCTAGGGCTGACCGGGTGACTGGGACGAGGGCTTCCGCTTTCACGGCCCTGCCGGCGATATGCGCGACAAGGAGGCATTCCTAGAGCAACAGGGTTGGTGGCGGTGGAACGGGCGCTAGGGGCGCAGGTCTATTGTGCCGTGGCGCGCTGTGGATCTGGCACCGGCGCGTGCCACCCGTTTACCCGTGGTGGATGCGCGCCGGCGCGCATCCGTGGCAACGCAGAAGGGAGCAAGGAATGAGCAGTGTACGAGTACTGGTGGGAACCCGCAAAGGGGCGTTCATCCTGACGGCGGACGGCAAACGCGAACAATGGGCCGTCAGTGGCCCGCACTTTGCGGGCTGGGAGATCTACCACGTCAAGGGATCGCCTGCCGACCCGAATCGGCTGTATACGTCACAGTCCAGCGGGTGGTTTGGGCAGACGATCCAACGTTCCAACGACGGGGGCACGACATGGGAGCCGGTCGGTAATGAGTTCGTGTATGACGGCATTCCCGGCACGCACCAGTGGTATGACGGCACGCAACACCCGTGGGAGTTCGCGCGCGTCTGGCATCTCGAACCGTCGCTGACCGATCCCGATACCGTTTACGCCGGGGTGGAAGATGCCGCCCTGTTCCGCACCGTGGACGGCGGCGGAACGTGGCAGGAGTTGTCCGGGCTGCGCCGGCACGACTCAGGAGCCGCCTGGCAACCGGGGGCCGGAGGGATGTGCCTGCACACCATCGTTCTCGACCCGGGCGACCCGGCGCGCATCTTCGTCGCCATCTCGGCGGCGGGCGTGTTCCGGACCGACGATGGCGGGGCGAACTGGCGGCCGGTGAATCAGGGACTGCAGTCCGG
>JALYUO010000240.1 GCA_030853735.1 Chloroflexota bacterium | reverse complement strand
AGGGCGGGCGGGACGACCTAACCCCCCAACCCCCTTCCCTACAGAGGAAGGGGGGATTTACCCAGCATTGGCTGTCATCGCAAGGGACCGAGGTAGCGTCCGTCTCGCTCCCCCTTCCTTCGTAGGGAAGGGGGTTGGGGGGTTAGGTCGTCCCGCCCGTCCGACTCGCGCTTTGCCGCCGCTTTCGGTACAATAAGGCGTATATATGTTCGGAAGGATCAGCACACCAATGGGCAAAACTGCTATGATCAATGAGGAAGTCGCGCCGACCGCGCCCGTCCTGCCTGCGCCCGTGCCGCTATCGTGGACCGAGATCCGGGCGTGGCGCGATAACCGTTATCGCCGTCAGGCGGGGCGCACGCTGCACAGCGAAGATCAGGCCCGCCAGTTTGTGGAGGAGGTAGGCTTCTGCTTCCTGTTTCCCGCGCCGGGGGTCGAGCTGCCGTCACTGTGGGAAGCGATCAACGGGCGCAGCCGCGACATTCCCAAGCACCATCATGACCACGCCCTCAGCCTGTGCTGGAGCTGGAAAGACAGCCTGCCGAGCCGCAAACAGCTGTGGTACGGCAAACTGTTGCGCGGCAAGCCGATGTTTGTCTCCTTCGCCTTGCTGCCCGCCTTCTACGCCCTCTCGGAGAACTATGGCGACCTGGACGACTACCGCCAGCAATTTGCCGATGGGCGCATGAGCGTTGAGGCCAAAGCGATCTATGAGACGCTGCTGGCCGCGGGACCGCTTTCGACCAACGCGCTCCGCAAAGGGGCCAATCTGTTTGGCGGCGGCGAGATTGCGCGCCGCTTCGAGCGCGGGATGACCGAATTGCAGGCCGACCTCAAGATCGTCAAATGCGGCACCAGCGACGACAACCGCTGGAAATATTGTTATGTCTACGATCTGCTGTTGCGCTGGCGACCGGGCCTGGCCGCCGAGGCGCGGGCGATCAGCGAGCGGGCGGCGCGGCAACAGCTGCTGCTTACCTATCTGCACAATGTCGCTGCCGCGCCCCTGCCGGCGGTGCAACGCCTGTTCGGCTGGGAGCCGGACACGGCCCGCCGCACCGCAGACGAACTGCTGGCAACCGGTCGCCTGCGCGAAGTCGTCATCCCCGACCTGCCGCCCGCGCTGCACAAGCCCACGAGCCGCAAACTCAGCGCCGCCGGCCCGCCGGTCTGGCTGGCACTGGGCACCGCCCACGGCCTAGCACAGTAAGGGAACCCAGCACTTAAGGGGACTCGGCAAAATAAAACATCCGTGTAGGCCGCTGCGGATCGTTTATGCTGCCGCGTGCCCTAACTACAATTCTACGCGCCGGACCGCCGGCCTCCGGCGCGCCAAATCCAGGCCCATGATCATCCAGGGGGCCGCGCCGCCGGAGAAGTGGAAGTCGCGCCGCAGGGCGGTCCAGCCGCGCCGGCGATAGAGTGCCAGCGCCGCCGTTTCCTCTTGCCGCGTGGAGAGAACCGCCACCGGCTGCGCTACCTCAACCAGCAGCGCATCATGCAGCCGCCCGCCGATGCCCTGGCCCTGATAGGTCGGCCACAGCGCCAACTCCACCAACTCAAACGCATCGGCCAGCCAGCGCCGGCTCTGATCAGATCCCAGCGCCCGCGCCACCAAATCGTGCCACCAGTGGCCCGGCGCGCTGGGGTAGCCGTAGGCAAAGCCGAGGATCGCGCCGCTCGCCCCATCACGCGCCACGCGGCAGCGAAACGCCTGCCGTCCGACATGGCGGGTCAGGGTATCGGCGAAGGCCGCCGTTGCGGCCGGCCCGCGGGCGTAGGGCGGCGCGGCAAAGGCCGCCCCATAGACCGCGCAGATCGCATCGCAGGCGGCCAGGGTCTCGGCGGCGCTATAGGGCTGAATTAGGACGGGCATGAGTCCTCAACAGCGGTAAGTACATAGGCAAACCGCCGGTCGCTGGGGAGCGCCGACGGTTCGCCTGGATCGGTGAGTTTATTTCAACATTTTCGAGGCCGCAAAGGCCAGGGCACCGGCTAGGCCGACCTGCACCGCCGGGTTCTGGAGCGCCCCACCGGGGCTGAACATCTGCTTGATGATGTCCGGGTTCTGCTCCTGGGCGTGCCCCACCACCTTGCCCACGTCATGCGGGGTCAGCGGTTGGCCGGGCGGCGTTTGCACCCCCGCCTGCTGCGGGCTGATGCCGTGTTGTTGCAGCCAGCCGGTCACGCCGTGGATAAAGTCGGTCTGCTGCTGGGGTGGCAGTTGCTGCGCGGCGTGGGTCGTGGCATCCGCGACGTGT
>JALYUO010000199.1 GCA_030853735.1 Chloroflexota bacterium | reverse complement strand
CGGGCGGGTTGGTCGCGCCCGAACCGATCACGTCGCCGGTCGGATTGGCGAATGCGTCGTTGATCGTGCTTTCGTGCGGGTAGGCCACATAGGGGAAGGTGGCGCGCAACGGGATGTCGTTGGCATCTACGCCGTCACCCAGTTGAGCAGCCAACGGATCGGGTACGAAGTCCGGGTGGAACAGCGGGTAAGCTGCGCCGGCCACGGCCTTCAACGAGATGTCTACCACGTCGTCGGTCAGGCGGCGACCGTTGGGGAAGCCCGCCAGATCGCCCCCGACCACGCCGAGGTTGCTTATCTTGTCTGCGGCGGTGGGCGGCACGCCCACGTTCAGGCGCAGTTCTTCTGACGGCATAACGTTGGCGGGCATCGTCAGCCCTTTGATACCCGTCAGGTAGATAGCTACCAGATCGTCGCGCGGGGCGGGCGGCACTTTGATGCCGTACAGCGCGTTGAGCAGCTTGGCGAGTTCAGGATCGACCACCGCCGGCAGGAACTGGGCATCATTGGCCGGCTGCGAGCTGTTGAAGAGGTCTTTCGCGCCCATGGGGGCCACCACTTCATTGACCAGTGGGTTGCCCAGGCGGCTCACCTGCACGTAGTCGCCGGAGCTTTGCGTCTTGCCGGGGCTGAGGACGCGGGTGGCTTGGCGGCTGGTGGTGGACCAGATCCCGATGACGGCGTTCGCATCGGTGGGCGCGGCCGGCTGGCTACCGTCGCTGGTCAGCATCTTGATCGGCACTTGGATGGCGATGCTGTGAACGTTGAAACCCTTGACCCCATCGCGTCCGCCGCCGGTGTTGCCGGGCAGCTTACGGATGGTCAGCAGGTCGAAGATGCTGAAGTCAATGAAGAACGGATCATCGGCTTCGCCGGCGAAGACGCGGCTGCCGTCGCTCAGGTCATGCACCCCGGCATCCGACAGCGCCCCGTAGTTCGGGGTGGATTTCGGCCCGACGCGGGAGGCCGGCACCAGCAGGTTGTCCCCGACCATGGTGGACTTGCCGTTGTCTAGGCGCATCACGCTGTAGGTTTGCTTGAAGGTGACGTTCGCCGAATCGTTACTCTCGATGGGGCCGACGTTGTAGTGCGAGGTGTTGGGGTTGGTGATCTGAGTGGTGAACTTGAACTGGTAGGTGATGTGCGACTGGGCATCGCCCACGTTGTCCACATGGAGTTCATATAACACATCATCGCCGAAGCGGTAGAAGTTCGGCCCATTGCCGGGATGCTCGAACGGGATGAAATTGGCGATAATCGTGGCGGTGTCCGGCTTGTCCGGGCTGACGAAGGCGTAGACATCCGTGTTATCGGCCTGCGGATCGGAGATGATCAGCGGCGCTTCGCGGTGGCTGGATGCCGCGACCTGGGTGGAGCGCGCGCCGATAGCGGCGAGGCTCAACACCATGGCGGACGCGACCAGCGTACTGCCAATACGTGCGACTTTCATGCAGAAACTCCTCTTTTCCTGCCCCTCCTGCTTGCTGTTAGGCAGAACGGCCCAGGTTGGCATCATCCTGTTTCTCACGAAGAGTCCGGCCTGCAACTAGGTCGGTGTACCTCACTTTCTCTGGGCTGCCGACATACTGATCCCAGATCACCGGGGCCACCCCGCACGCTCCCCGTGGACAAGGGAGCGGATTATGTGGATACTACACTGAACTGCGCCCATTGGATTGCAGAACAGGCGACAGCTATTGATCTGTGCGTCAGCAGTAGCCACACCACTCGCTGGGAGTAGGTTCCGCCTGGGTCAGCATAGACCGTGCCCAGGTTCGTGTTTAGAGTTCGCCCGCGTCTTCGCACGTCGCGCACAGATCGGGCACCATGATCGAGCGCGAGTCGGCAGTCAGCGCCGCGCCGCAGTTGCGGCACTGGTCGGCGGCCCCGCCACGAAAACTGCTGGGATCGACTTCGGCGGCCTGCAATTTGCGCCCGTTCTCTTTGCCGGCGGTCACGGTGAACTGGCCCAGCCCTTCATCGTTATAGCCGCCGTAGATCAGGCGCGTGTTGGGCGGCAGGGTCAGGTCGCGGCCTTTTGCGTCTTGAAACGTGGTCGGCTGGTCAAGGCGATACTCAAAGTTCGATTGTTGCTTTTTCACAGATCGGGTTCCCTTCGTCTTAGCTGATTAGCATCTTGTGTCACCCACCGGCGCGGGTTGCTGCTCCGCGCCAATGGTGTATCCTCTATTATACCAGAACCACGCCATCTTAGAACATTTGTTCAAGTTTTCACGATCCTATGCAGTGTTTCGACCAAGCGCGTGATCTCGGCGGGCGTGTTGTAGTGGACCGCGCCGATGCGGACCGCTCCGCCGTGGCCTTCGAGGCCCAGCCGCTGCATGATCTCCAGCGCGTAGTAGTTGCCGGTCCAGGCGAAGATGCCGGCAGCGGCCAGCGCACGTCCGACAGCTGTAGTGTCGTGGCCGTCTAAAGTGAAGGCGACCGTCGGCACACGCTCGGCTAGGCGGGCGGGGTCGCTGATGCCGTAGATCCGCAGGCCCGGCACGGTCGCCAACCCGGTGAGCAAGGCGCGGCTGAGACCTGTTTCGTGCCGGCGAACGGCGGTCATGGCGGCCTGTAGGGCGGCCTGCGGAGCGAGATCGGCAGCGGCGGCGTGGCGGCCCAGGTCGGCCAGATAGGCGAGCGTGCCGACCAAGCCGGCCAAGCATTCGTGGTTTTTCGTGCCGTTCTCGAAGCGGTCGGGCACGGTGTCGGCGGCGGGGCGCACTTTGTAAGGCCGCAAGGCGGCCAGCAGATCGGCGCGGCCCCAGGCGATGCCTACGTGCGGGCCGAAGAACTTGTAGGCCGAGCAGACCAGGTAATCGGCTCCCAACGCCTGCACGTCAAGCGGGCCGTGCGGACCGTAATGCACCGCGTCTACCCACAGCAACGCGCCCGCCGCATGGACTAGCTGGGCGATGGCCGCGACCGCAGGCACGGTGCCGACGGCGTTGGAGGCGTGGGTGACGGCGACCAGGCGCGTGCGCGGTGAGAGCAGCCCGGCCAACGCCTCCATGTCGAGCGTGCAATCGTCGAGGCGCACCGGCACGCGCTTGACCGTCACGCCGCGTTCGGCTAGGTCGGTCCAGGGCGTGACGTTGGCATCATGGTCGAGTTCTGTGACCAACACCTCGTCGCCGGGGCCAAAATCGCGCCCAATAGCGCGGCTGAGGGTGTAGGTCAGTTGTGTCATATTGGCCCCGAAGATGATCTCTTGGGGTGACGGTGCGTTGAGGAAGTCGGCCATGCCCTGGCGGGCGGTCGCCACCAGTGCGTCGGTGCGGGCGCTGGTCAGGAAGGGGCCATGCACGTTGGCGTTGCTGGTTTCCAGATAGGCGGTGATCGCATCCATCATCCGGCGCGGCACTTGAGTGCCGGCGGGGTTGTCAAGATAGACGACCGGTTGCCCATCTTGTTGCACCGCCAGCGCGGGGAACTGGGCGCGGATCGCGGCGAGGTCAAGGCCGGGCGCGGCGGGGGCGAGTAGGGTCATAGGAGTCTCCTTATGGTAGCCGGGGCGACTCAAGTCGCTGCTACCGTTACGAAGCCCGCCTGCGCGGGCTGCCGGGTGGGGCCGGGCGGCTGGAACGCGCCGCTACCGCTCTGCCGCCCGCCTGCGCGGGCTGCCGGATAGGTGTTTTTGTCCCGGCATCGTTCCTGCTTGTTGGTGGTCCAATGGATTATACACTGCGCCGGTGGGCGCTATGCTAGGGCTAAAGGAGTGCTAATGAGCCGGATTCAATTTGGTTGGTCGCTGCCCAGCGGGGCGCGGGACAAGAGCCGTCGTCAGGATTATGCGGACGGCATCGCACGCGGCATGAAACTCATCACGGGCCACTTCGACTCGGCCTGGTTTGTCGATCATTTCCAGTTTGACGATAGCGATCAATTGGAAGCCTGGGTCGCGCTGACCTATTTCGCGGCGCAGTATCCGCAGTTCCAGTTCGGCCATGCGGTGTTGTGCCAATCATACCGCAATCCGGCCCTGACTGCCAAGATGGGCGCGTCGTTGCAGGCGCTCAGTGGCGGGCGCTTCATCCTGGGCATCGGCGCGGGCTGGCACGAGCCGGAATATCGGGCCTATGGCTACCCCTTTCCGTCCGCCGGGCAGCGCGTAGAGGAGTTCGAGGAGACGCTGGAAATCATTAAGCGGATGTGGCACGAGGAGAAGGCGACGTTCAAGGGCAAGCATTACCAGATCGAAGATGCGTGGTGTGAGCCGAAGCCGGAGCCGCTGCCGCCGATCATGATCGGCGGGGCCAAGCCGCGAATGCTCCGCCTCGTCGCCCGCTATGCTGATTGGTGGAACGTGTCGTGGACCGGCATTGACGACTATCGGGCCCAGGTGGCGGAGTCGGAGCGCGCCTGCGCCGAGGTGGGCCGCGACCCGGCCACGCTGCGTCGCACTTGGTTCGGCGGCTGTGTCTGCGCGCCGACCGCGGCCGCAGTGCAACGCCTCAACACGCGCGACATCAAGCCGGACAACGCTTTCGTCGGCACGCCTGCCCAGATCGTGGAGCAAATGGCCCCCTTTATCGAACTGGGCGTAGACTACTTTATGCTCAGTGCCGGCGGCTTCCCCGACCTGACCACGCTCGAAATGCTGGTCCACGAAGTCATGCCGCAACTGAACGCTGCGGCGGGGGTCAGGGGCCAGGGGTCAGCGGCCAGTTAGCACGGGGTGCATCAACTGATCCCTATATAGGGTTAGGCGTAGGCGCGCAATTCATTGCGCGCCTACATCCTAATTGGACCTTATTCACTGACAACCGTCTCCTGACCCCTGATCCCTGACCCCTGACCCCCGCCCACCAGCCCATGCGGCGGCTGAATGCCCGCTTGGGCTAGGTAGTCCATGATCCGCAGTACGGCTTGGTCTTTGGCTTTGGCCTCGAACATCACGTCAAAGTCGCGCAGGTCGGCGGCGGCCTGGATATAGGCGGCGAACGCGGTGGGGTCAATAAAGTCGGCGTGTGCGCCGGGGCGTGGCGCTTGCAGGCGCGCAGGCTTACCTTTGACTTTCACCACCGTCAGTTCGGTCGTCGCATCCGAGTAGTGGGTTTTGGGCGTGACCTCTGCCGGCCAAGTGGCGAGGCAGGCGGCCAGGGCGGCGTGTCTATCCAGGCCGGGCGTGCCGTTGAGCGCGTGGTGCAGATTATCGAAGACGACGGGTACACCAGTGGCGGCGTGGACTTGTAGCGTATCACCCACGCTATAGAGCCGGTCGTCGTTTTCAATCACCAGCCGGGCCCGGATCGAATCCGGTAACTCCTGGTAGGCGGCGATGAAGCGGGCAATAGCGGCGGGCTTATCGCCGTATACGCCGCCGACGTGTAGGATCATCTTGGCCGGCGGCGGCAACCCCATCATATCCAGCACATCGGCGTGATAGTGCAACTCGCGCACGGCGGCGGCGCGGATCGCTGGGGTGGGCGAGTTCAGCACGGTGTACTGGCCGGGGTGGCTGCTCAAGCGGATATCCAGTTCACGGGCTAATGCGCCGGTCAGCGCCAGATCGTCGCGCGCTTCCGCCAGTTGGTTGCCGAACTGGGGCCGCTTGGGGTCAGTGTAGTAGGGCGCAATGTTGGATGAGAGCCGGTACATTCGGATGCCCTGCTCGCCGCAGTAAGTCAGGATTCGGCGCACATACTCCAAGCTGGTTCGCAGGTGCGGGCCGTTTTCGGGTCGCCGCGCATCATGGGCGCGTACATCAATGCCCAGCACCACGCAGGCAAAGCCTATTCGCATACCTTTGCTTCCTCCCTAACCCCGGTCTCCACTGTGAGCTAGAGCAGGAGGTGTGCCGCTTGCTAGGGCTGATTGTGGAATACGCAATAGACGAAGCGGCATATTGCTACCAAATTGGTCAGTTTGCCCGTTGACTCTTCTGGTAAGGTGTGGTAAGATAGGAGGGCAAACCACTTAACCTCCTCGGGCTGCGAAAGCCCACTCACTTCCTCATTTTGCAGGAAAACAAGGCCCGGCGCGTCAGTAACTCTACTGATGCGCCGGGCGGGTAGGGTTCACCCGATCCGCTAGGCTAATGCACCCGCGTATCCAGCCCCGCCCAGTAGGGATCGCGCAGTTCGTTTTTGATAATCTTGCCGGTGCCCGTCTTGGGGAACTCGGTGCGAATCTCCACGCTGCGCGGATGCTTGAAGCGCGGCAGTCGCTCGCCGACAAAGGCCAGCAACTCCTCGGCGCTGGCCGTGTGGCCCGCTTTGAGCACGACCAACGCCAGCGGCACCTCGCCCCAGCGGTCGTCGGGCACCGCGATCACAGCCGCTTCCTGCACGGCGGGGGACTGGTAGAACACATCCTCGATCTCAACCGACGAAATGTTCTCCCCGCCGCTGACGATAATATCTTTTTTGCGATCTTTGATCTGCAAATAGCCTTCGCTGTCTATCGTCGCCAAGTCGCCGGTGTGGAACCAGCCGCCGACCAACGCCGCCGCCGTCTCTTCCGGCAGGTTGTGATAGCCGCGCATCACATTATCGCCACGGGTCCAAATTTCGCCGATCTCGGTGCCGTCGGCGGCCACGTCCTGCCCCGCGCTGTTCACCACGCGCACTTCGGACCCCACGCCGGGCAGCCCGGTCATGGCTTTGCGGGCGTAGAGTTCTTCTTGCGGATGGTCGTCGAGGGTGCTTTTGATCAGGGCGATAGTTACCAGGGGGCACGTTTCGCTGAGGCCGTAGCCCACAAAGCAGTCAATGTTCAACTGGTCGCGGGCGGCGGCGATCATGCTGGACGGTGGCGGCGCACCCCCGATTAGCACCCATTGCAAGCTGCTGAGATCGTATTTAGCCAAGTCAGGATACGCCAGCAGTGCGCCCAGCATGGTCGGCACCATGCCCATCGCCGTCACATGATCGCGCGCGACGGCCTGGCAGACGAGCTGCGGGTCGAAGCGCGAGATCACCGACATGGTGCCGCCGACCGCCACCATATAATGCGGCGTGCCCCAGGCGTTGACATGGAACAGCGGCACCGAGCCGACCAGCGACACATCGCGGCTGTGGATGCCCAGTGTGGCAATGCAACTGTAGGCGTGCAGATAGAGGTTGCGGTGGGTCAGCTCCACCCCTTTGGGGCGCGCGGTGGTGCCGCTGGTGTAGAACAGTTCGGCCACGCTGTTTTCGTCCACGCCGTCGTAGGGCAGGGGGTCACTGGCCGCCGCCGCCAGCAACTGCTCATAGCTGTGGGCGTGGGCCGGCGCCTCGTCGCCCAGCAAGATCAGATGGTCCAGGCCGGGCACCGCTTCCTGCAACTGGAAGCCCAACGCGGTGAACTCCGGCCCGACGATCAGCGCCTGGGCGGGCGCATCGCTCAGGATATAGGCCAGATCCTGGGGCCGCAGGCGCACGTTGAGCGGCAACAGCACCAGTTCGGCGGGCAGCACGCCGAAATAGGCTTCCAGGATTTGGTGATTGTTGAGACCCAGGTAGGCGACAACTGCGCCCGGCCCCAGTCCCAGCCCACGTAAGGCGTGGCCGAAGCGGGCGACCCGCTCCTGAAACACGCGGTAGGTGAATTGCTGATCGCCGTTGATAATCGCCACTTTGTCGGGGTAGATGGCGGCGGCGCGATTGAGGAAGCGGATCGGGGTCAGGGGCAGTTCCATCGTCAATCTCCTCTGGCGTAATACGTCGTGCGTAATGCGTAAGGCCCGGTTGCGTGAAACGTACAGCGTGCGTGCGGCGTGGCAGGGGGTTGCGACTCTGTGCGGCTAGTATAGACGGAGTGGGAGAGTGTGTCAAGCGCGGGCGGAGCATGGTCAGGGCTTATGCGTTCTCGGATTCATGCGTTGGTTTGAGCAGATCGGATGGTGGGAGCGGCCTCCTGGCCGCGATGGGGCTGGTTGTGCTGCGATCTACTCGCCCGCGACCCCGACCTGCGCGGTAAGG
>JALYUO010000194.1 GCA_030853735.1 Chloroflexota bacterium | reverse complement strand
TCCACCCCTAGACAAGCGTCTGAAGAGTATGGAACGCTGTTAGCAGAGAGGTGCATACCGTGAAAACTGGTTCCAAGAAGCTACGGTGGATACTGGCGCTGACTGTGCTATTCGGTCTGCTGATCTTACCTAACAAGCTATTACCCAAGCCTGTCTACGCTACACCGGCTGGATTCTGTACTGGCTTCACCGATGTGGATGAACATTATTATATGTGCGATGCACTGAAATATCTGGCTAACAACCCATCCCCCTCGGCCCACCCGCCTGGTCCTGCGGTGAGTGGATACAATTGCGGTGGCGAGCAACTCTGCTTTCGCCCAACTGATAACGTGTCGCGGGGGCAGTTCGTCAAGATGATCGCCGTGACGTACAGTTGGGATTATACAGGCAGCACACAGGACTTCACCGACGTGCCGCCGAGCAATGTGTTCTTCCCCTTTGTCGAGGCGGCATACCATAAAGGAGTGATCGGCGGGTACACTGACCCGCAGTGCGCGAGGGCCGGACAAGTCTCACCGTGCTTCCTGCCCAGTAACCCTGTTTCGCGGGGGCAGATAGCGAAGATGACCGCTCAGGCTGCGGGTTACTATGACAATGTGGGTGATAGGTTCACTTACGCAGATGTGCCATCAAGCTACACGTTCTGGGCGGATATTGAGCGGTTGACGATGCACGTCAACAACTCACCGTACCCACCGGATCAGACTCAGCCAAGCTGTCCGTCTTCAACGCAGCCGTGCTTTTATCCGGGCGCAAATGCACAACGCGCCGATGCGGTTGAAGCTATCTTCCTAGTGCATGGAATAAGTGGCATTGGGGCGAATTCCAGAGGTCAGGTATTTCCCCATAAGTTTGGACGAGACGGCGCTGGGAATGCAACTGGGTGGGATGGTGTTACAGCATCAGTAATCATCCCTGATCCTGGCATTATCAACGATCCAGCGCATCCTATTTCCTGGGTTGCAAGTCCCGTTGGCCTCAGTCAACTCTACAGCGGTCACTTCGTTGAGTCTGGATGGACCAAAGATTGTTATACAGCATATGGATGTGTGGGCTTCGCTTATGCAAGCTGGGATGCTGAGGATGGGATTACATACGGTGAAGTAGATTTACGTGCCAAACCGTTAATCGTGGGACAGAGCTATACCTTTCAAACTGTGTACACTAGCTCTGGTAGGTGGCAGCCAGTATATTGCAATAGTAGCGCTTGTTACAGCATCATACCTGGCAGTCAAGGCTATACAACCGGTGATATGGGAACGGCCACTCTCCCGTTCTTTTCGGCGGGTGGTGAAAGTTACTACTTAGAACAGCATTGGGGCGATATCCAACTTTCCAGTGTCGGAGCGCGTCACCCAGGAGGAAGCTGGACTAGTCCTGCCGAGGGATGCTACGACCCGACGATTGTACCATGGATAACAGGTTACGGAAGCATTAGTGGGCCATGCTACAACGGTTCCTGGACGGTGCATTACTAAACCAAGTTGCAAGGAGACCATTCGATGAGAACGCAAAACAATCCTGTGCCTATGGGACTGTGGCGTGGGCTGGCGCTGCTGGGTGTACTCCTGGCTGCAACCGCGTGTGGCAGCAGCGTGGCAAATACAGGTGTGAGCAGTCCACAGCAGGGCACCCTAAACGTGCCGGTCAACATGAGTGTGGCGGCACCGACAATTGCGGTGCCCACCCAGCCGGGTCGCTTTATGTTTGGTAGCCGTGACTTGCGCGGCGCGAGCGATGCGGAGTTCGCTCAGTATGCCCAGGATTGGGCCCGTCATCAGTTACAGGCTAAGAATACGCCCAGCATCTTGCTGGCGCGGGCCGTCACCTATGAAGAGATGCCTACACTAGGGTTGGGCTGCCCGCCGAACTTTGCGACCATTGAGTTGCCGCCAGTGATGGTAGCAATCCTGCGTGGTGAGTTCGATTTCCGGGGTGCCGGCCCTGGCTTCCGTCATGCAAGTGCGCCTGTAGCCGGTAAAGAGCGGTATGTATATTATCTCTTTGATGTATGGTCTGCCACTCCGGTAGTCACAATGGCTTCTGACGATGGAGCGGTGTTCCGGCAGGCGCTACATGATCCGACGCTACCCAACAGACCAGAAGCGCAATTACCTGGGGCTTGCTCTCCACAAATCCAGCGCGATTTGCATTATGGGCAGCCTGTGCCGGGGATGCCGCCGCCGACAGCGGTGCCGCCGGGGAGTGTGCCGACAGCAGCCCCGTCCATGCCGCCGCCGGTCGGCACCTGGGAGCCGCCCGCGCTAACCCCCGGCGTGAAGCCGTAGACTAGCTCTGCCGCAAGGAACTAACGCCGCCCGCTCACCGTCTAGGGAGTGGGCGGCGTTGTGTTGATCGGTGAGGAGGCATTTGGATGAGAACGCAAAGAAATCCTGTGGCTATGCGACGGTGGCGCGGGGCGGCGCTGCTGGGTCTACTCCTGGCGGCCACCGCTTGTGGTGGCAGCGTGGCGAGTACGGGTGTGAGCAGTCCGCAAGGTGGGGTCATAAACGTACCGGTCAGCGCGAGTGCAGCGGCTCCGACGATTGCGGTGTCCACCCAGCCTGGTCGCTTCATGTATGGCAGTGCTGATTTGCGGGGTGCTACCAACGCCCAGTTTGCCCAGTTTGCTCAGGATTGGACCCGCCACCAGTTAAAAGCTGTAAACGCGCCCGAAGTATTGTTAGCGCAAGTAGTCACACCCGACCAACTACCAAGAATGGGGTTGGGCTGCCCTCCTGTTTTTGTGACTGTGGAAGAGCCGCCACTTATGGTGGCTATCCTGCGTGGTGAGTTTGACTTCCGGAGAGCCGCGCCGGGTTTCGGGAACATACCGGCTCCTATCGCTGGAACTGATCGCTACGTCATGTACGTCTTTGATGTATGGTCTGGAAGGCCCGTAGTTATCACAACTTCTGAGGATGGCGCGGAGTTCAAGCAAGCATTGCATGATTCGTCTATACCCGATAAGCCAGCGGCACGGTTACCCGTGGTATGCGGGACAGCCATACCTACGAATCAACGGCATCTACACTACGGAGACTTTGCGCCCGGCATGGTGCCGCCCACGGCGGTGCCGCCGGGTAGTATACCGCCAACACAGCCGCCCATGCCGCCGCCGGTTTCTACGATTGTGCCGGTCGCGCTCACCCCTGGTGTGAAGCCGTAGCCTAGCTCTGCCGCAAGGAACCAACGCCGCCCGCTCACCGTCTAGGGAGTGGGCGGCGTTCGGGCACCCCGTCATAACGCGGGTGGCACAAGTGTAGGGCCGCAATGAATTGCGGCCCTACACTTGTGCCGCCGGAATCACATTGCCTGGCTTCGTCTGGGGCTGGTGCGGACTCTGATCGCTACTATACGCGGCAAGGATTGACCTGGAGTAGTGGGGTGGCCGACCCCCGCAATGAATTGCGGCCCTACCCGCACTTTGCCGACCCCCGCAATGAATTGCGGCCCTACCCGCATCCTAGCCGCGTTACGCACGCATCGTGCTGAGTTATCAGCGAATGCAAGTCGGAGTTTTGTTGACAGGGGGCAGGGAGCTATAGTAAGATGAAGGGGCCACCCGCCGTTCTGTGGGTGGGCCAGAGGGCCGAGGGGCGCGCTGTGACGGCGGGCCGGCCTGGCGCGGGTAGGACCGGCTCCCGCCGCAGCAAGCGAAACGAGGCTAGGGTATGCCACACGGCACGCCGCCACACGGCGCGATGCAGGCGCAGGAACACCAGTCCGGCGATCCGCATCAGGGGCACGGGCACGGTATCCAGGTGGAGCATCAGCCGCTTGACAAACGCCCGCACGTCGCCCTGTTGGGAAGCGATGAGAAGATTTACGGCTTTTATCACCGCCATATTATCGTGTTCCTGCGTGGGCTGATCTATCCGCTGGTCGTGGGGGTGGTGCTGGCCCTGATCACCGCCGGCACCAACCTGATCAACCCGGTGGATGTGCCCGACTGGCTGGCGACGGCGTTGGCGGTGGGCAATGGGCTGCTGCTGATCGGCTTCGGCCTGATCGTGCTATGGGTCATCTATATCTACATGGATTGGCGGGCCGATTACCTGCTGATCAGCGACCGGCGTGTGATCGTCAATATCGCCACGCCGGGCATCAAGACGTTGCTGCGCGAGGTGCCGATGGGCAAGGTGCAGAACAGCGTGTCGCACACGGCCCGCCTCAACCACCCACTGCAAAAGGCGCTGCGGATCGGCTCGCTGGTGATTGACACGGCGGGGCTGGGCCAGATCACCTTTGAGGACATCCACGAAAAAGACGCAACGGATGCCACCTCGCGCATCTTGAGCCTGCAAAAAGGGGTGAAAGCGGCCACGCAGATGCCGCGCGACCTATACCGGCGGGCCACGGTCCACAGCATGATCCAGGGTACGCCGCCGCCGCCCGCGCCACGCACGGTGCAGGTCCGGTCGCACGCACGCAGCGGCTACGGCCTGTGGAACACCCTGTTCCCGCGCAAACCGCAGTATGAAGGGCTGCAAATCATCTGGCACAAGCACCTCTGGTTTCTGCTGCGGGCGGAAATGGTGCCCGTGGGTATGATTGTGCTGTTCGAGTTTACCAACGTGGTGGTCAATTTGGTCGGCAGCGCGCTGGGGTTGACCAGCAATCCGGTGTTGGATGCGCTGTTTTTCGTGCGGCCCTTTGTCTGGCTGCTGGCGGTGCCGTTCATGCTGTGGCGCTGGGAAGATTGGCGCAACGACAAATATATCGTGAGCAAAGATAATCTGAAAAGCGTGGACACCAAGCCTTTCGGCTTTGACGAAACGGTGAAACAAACTGAATTGCGCCGCGTGGTAGATGCCACCGTGCGCGTGAACGGCGTGACGGCCAAGCTGTTTGGCTTCGGCGACGTGGTGATCCGCACGCCGGGCGAGGCGACGGAGTTCCAGTTCGACGGCGTGCCGCGCCCGTTTGACGTGCATCAGGAGATCATGCTGCGCCTGGAAGCGCAACGGGAGCAGGAGCAAGTGCAGTGGGACCGCGATATTCAGGATTGGCTCAAAACGTATGTGGACGAGCGGCGGGCCGAACCGGCTCCCGCGCCGCCGGCCCGGACGGAGGATCCCTGGTGGTAAGACTGCCTGCTGTGCGGTGGCCGCGCCGCGGCGCTTGGTGGCTGCTCGCGCTGATCCTGCTCTTAGGGGCGGGGCTAGTCCCGGCGAGCCGGGCAGCGCACGCGGAAGCGCACGTCTACAGCCCGGTGCCGCAAACGGCGGGGTTGGCGATGAGTGTCGAGGCGGGCTATGACGGGCATTATAAGATCGGTGAATGGTTCCCGGTGCGCGTGGGGCTGACGAATACCGGCGCGGCCGTGGACGGGGAAGTGCAGGTGGACGCGGGCAATCAAAGCGGCAACAGTGTCGCTACCTACGCCTACCCGGTGAGCCTGCCCGCCCCGTCACGCAAGACCATCACGCTGTACACCTATGGCGGCGGCTATCAGCACGACATCACGGTGCGCCTGCTGCGAGGCGGCACGGTGTTGCTGGAGCAAAAAGCGAATATCAATCCGCTCAACGATGCGTTTTTGCTGGGCGTGGTCAGCGATACGCCCGATCTGCTCAACAGCCTGTCGGGGACGCGGCTGGGCAGCACGAACGGCGGTACGACGACGACCGTGGCCCACCTAGCGCCGGCCGATGTGCCCACGCTTGCGCCGGCGCTGGCCGCGCTCGATGCGCTGGTGGTGGCGGACACCGATACGGGCAAGTGGACCCCAGAGCAGCGGGCGGCGGTGGCCGGCTGGGCGGTGGCCGGCGGCACGCTGGTGGTGGCCGGTGGCGCGAACGCGGGGGCGGCGGCGGGGCTGGCCGATCTGTTGCCCGCGCAGATGGCGGCTAGCCAAACGCTAGGCGACCTGAGCGCGCTGGGGGCGTATACGGGCGGCACCGCGCCGGCAGCCGACGGAGCATTGGCAAGCAGATTACAGTTGCGGACCGACCTGCCCGGCGCGGTGGTGGCGGTCGCCGGCCCGGACGGGCCACTGCTGGCCCAGCGCCCATTGGGCCAGGGGGCGGTGTTTGCTCTGGCCCTGGACCCGGCGCTGCCGCCGCTGCGGACCTGGGACCGCGCCACGCCCTTCTGGCAAACGGTGTTCGCCGGCCACCAAACGGGAATGTCGCTGGGAGCCATGCGGCGCACCAACAATAACTATAATTCGGCCCCGTACTATACCAGTTCTCTCTATGGGAACAACCTCAGCCCGTTTGACATCCCGGCGCTGCAACTGCCGAGCGTGGCGACTATCGGCGTATTCTTGTTGCTCTATGTGGTGGTGGTGGGGCCGTTCAACTGGTTCATCCTGCGCCGCCGGCAGCGCCCCGACTGGGCGTGGCTGACCATCCCGGCGATCATCCTGCTGTTCGCGGGGCTGGCCTACGCGCTAGGCTACGGCAGCAAAGGCAGCGCCTTGCGCCTAACCACCGGCACGGTGGTGCAAACCTATCCCGGCGCGCCGGTGGCGACGGTGAGCAGCTTCGCCGGGCTGTTTTCGCCGAATCGGCAAGCATACGACCTCGAATGGGACGCGGCGGCCACCCTGTCGGAAATCAACGAGCAGGGCAACGCCAACCGGGCGGCGCGGCTCTACACGGGCCGGCCCAGCGCGGTGCGCGACGTGCAGATCGACACCTGGGCGCTGCGCGGCTTCCTGGCCGAGACGAGCCTGCCGATCCCTGCGCCGTTCAGTGGGCGGCTGCAACTAGGGACCGGCACGGTGAGCGGGCGCATCACCAACACCGGCAATGCCCCGTTGCGCGATGTGGCGGTGGTGCTGGGCGACGAAGCGCGGCTGCTGGGCACCCTCGCGCCGGGTGCGGGCGCTGATGTGCAGATCACCGTCAGCAGCGGCTCCAACAACATCGAGCGCCTGCTGGGCCAGTTGTTGCCCGGCTTTCAGTCGTACAGCTATCCCCCGCCCAACGGGGCCGCCGACCGCCTGCGGGCGCGCAAAGCCGCGCTGCTGACCACGGGCCTTGTCGCTGGTTCCGACCTAGCGGTGACGGTGCTGGGGTGGGCCGATAGCCAGCCGCTGGCGGTGCGCGTGCCGGGCCAAAACCCGGTGCGCGACGACCTCGTGCTGGTGACCACCCGCCTACCGCTCGACACAGGGCAGGGGCGCGTGGTGTTGGGGCCGGGCCTGTTGCCGCGCACCCTGGTCAACGCCGGCGGCCAAGCACAAGGCGGCACTCCTGACTTCAGCGATATGGAACTGTCGCCCGACACCGTGTTCCAGTACCGCCTACCGGCGGGGATCACCGTGGATCAGTTGGGGCTGGATTACGACCTCCTACCACAATCCGGCACAGGAACCTTCCGCTTGGAAGCCTACAACTGGGACAAAGCTGCTTGGGAGGCGGCCCAGGACAGCGACGGCAAACCCATCGGCGATCATGCGACCTTTAAGGGTAATCTGACGGCTCCGGCGACCTATGTTGGCAAGGAGGGCTTGCTGCGGTTGCGGCTGTTGCCTGCCGGCGGGGGATCAGCTTATATCCACTTCAACCGCTTTGACCTGAGCGTGGAGGGCCATCGCTAATGAGCACGCCCCTGGTCCGCATCCGCAACCTGAGCAAAACCTACGGCACGTTTGTCGCGCTCGACGACCTGAACCTGGACATTGAGCCGGGATCGATCTTCGGCTTTATCGGGCCGAACGGCGCGGGCAAGACGACGACGATGCGAATCCTGTCCACGCTGCTTGCGCCGACGACGGGCGATGCTTGGATCGGCGATGCCTGCCTCTCAACCAACCCCGACGCGGTGCGCGCGCAGATCGGCTATATGCCCGACTTTTTCGGTGTGTATAACGATATGCGCGTCTGGGAGTACCTGGACTTTTTCGCCGGGGCGTACAAGGTGCCGCCCGCCGCGCGCCCGGCGATGGTCACGGACCTGCTGACGCTGGTGGGCTTGGAAGCCAAGCGCGATGCCCATGTGGACGAGCTTTCGCGCGGCATGAAGCAACGGTTGGGGCTGGCGCGCACGCTGGTCCACAACCCCGCCCTGCTGATCCTGGACGAGCCGGCTTCGGGCCTGGACCCACGCGCGCGCATTGAACTGCGCGAATTGCTGAAAGAATTGCGCCAACTGGGCAAAACGGTGCTGATCTCGTCGCATATCCTGACCGAGTTGGCCGAGGTCTGCACCCATGTGGGCATCGTGGAGCGTGGGCGGCTGCTGATCAGTGGCTCCATTGAGGAGATCCTGCGGCGGATGCAGCCGGCGCGCATGATCCAGGTGCGGGTGCTGGGCCGCGGCGCGCAGGGGCTAGCGGTGTTGCGGACGGTGCCCGGCGTGCAAGATGTGACGTGGTTGCCGCTCCAAGCCGCAGGCAGCCCGCCGCCGCCGCCACCCCCCGATGGTGCCCCGCTGCCGCCGATCCCTGACGGCCCCGGCCTGTTGCGGGCGCGAGTGGTGGGCGATGAGCGGCTGCAAGGGGCGATGCTGACGCTGCTGGTGCGGCACGAGATCCCGGTCTATGCGTTCCATGAGGAAGTGAGCGACTTGGAAGACATTTTCTTGCGGACGACGCGCGGGTTGGTGCAATGACGCTGGGCGGCGTTGGGCGACTGGAACTCGCCGCTACCGCTACGAAGCCCGCCTGCGCGGGCTGGAGGATCTCAGGGGAGACGCAGAAGCCGCCCGGAGGCGGCTTCGCACCGGGTACCCGAAGGCATACCGGGGGATTGCTGCCAGCATACTACAGCTTTGGCCTGCTGTCAAATATGTTATAGTACGTAAGTGTTCAATCGGCAAGCGGGTCCAGACGGCGATGCTTGGCAGGGCACTTACGGTGGGGACAGGAACTGTAGGAGGGTGGCTCCGCCCCGCGA
>JALYUO010000147.1 GCA_030853735.1 Chloroflexota bacterium | reverse complement strand
TGGGCGGTTTTTGCAGCTTGGCAAGGTTGTTCTTGGCTTGGTCGAGGGTCGCCTGGGCGGTCACCAGATCCGCCTGCGTGGGCGGGTTTTGCAACTTGGCAAGGTTGTTGCGGGCTTGGTCCAGCGTCGCTTGCGCCGCGATAACATCCGCTTGCGCCGGCGGGGCTTGCAGCTTGGCGAGGCTATTGCGGGCCGCGTCCAGCGTGGCTTGCGCGGCGGCCAGATCGGCTTTGGTCGGGCCGGCTTGCAGATCGGCCAACTGCTTTTTAGCATCGTCCAGCGTGGCTTGCGCCGCCGCTAGGCCGTCAATTTCCTGGCGGCGGGCATCATCCAGCGCCAACAGCGCTTTCTGCATATTGCCTTCGGCATCTTGCTCGGCGCGCAGGGCCGTGTTGTACTTGTCAATCAGGCTTTGCGCCGCATTGGGGTTGACATTGCCGTTCTGATCCAGCACGCCCGAATTGGCGGCGGTCGCCAACGTATCTTGCGCGTTCCGCACGGTGTTAGCCGCCGCTTCCAGATTGGCTTGTGCCTGTTGCTTGGTGAGCGAGAGCGAAGAGCTGGATTTGTCGAAGTTGGTTTGCGCGCTGGTCACTTTCACTTGCGCGGCGCTGATCTGCGCCACGGTTGGCCCGGCTTTCACTTTGTCGAAGTTGGCTTGGGCGCTGGCGAGTTGGGCCTGGGCGCCGGCGAGGTCCGTCGCCGTGACCGTGCCGGCCTTCACCGCGTCCAATTTAGCCTGCGCGCCGGCAACTTGCGACTGGGCGTTCGCCACGTCTTGTGGTGTGGTGGAGCCGCTCTTCACCGCGTCCAACTTGGCTTGCGCGCTGGTGACTTGCGATTGCGCGTTGGCGAGGTCTTGCGGCGTAGTCGAACCGCTCTTCACCGCATCCAGTTTGGCTTGCGCGCTGGCAACTTGCGACTGCGCGTTGGCGAGGTCTTGCGGCGTGGTGGAGCCGTTCTTCACCGCATCCAGTTTGGCCTGCGCGCCGGCGACCTGCGACTGCGCGTTCGCTACGTCTTGCGGCGTGGTCGAACCGCTCTTCACCGCCGCCAATTTCGCTTGTGCGCTGGTAATCTGCGATTGCGCGTTGGCGAGGTCCACGGCGGTTGGTCCCGCCCGCAGCGCGGTCAGTTTGGCTTGCGCGCTGCTGAGTTGGGCCTGGGCATTGACCAGATCATCATGCGTCGGCCCGGCTTTCAGCGCATCCAGTTTGGCCTGTGCGCCGGCGAGTTGGGATTGAGCATTGGCGACATCTTTGCTGGTTGCACCGGCCTGCACCGCGTCCAGTTTGGCCTGTGCGCCGGCGAGTTGCGCTTGGGCGCTGTCCACGCTCAATTGCAGATCGCGCGTGTCCAGCACGGCGAGGGTGTCGCCTTGTTGCACCTTTTGGCCTTTTTGCACTTTGATCGCGGCGACCGTACCCGCGCTGCCAAAGCTGAGGTTCAGATCAGCGGCGGGCTGCAACCCCCCACTCGACAACACGGTGGATTGCAGATCGATCCGTTGCACTTGGCCGGTCTGGAGGTTGGCCGCCGCCGCCCCGCCGCCGCTCGCCGGCCGCAGCACAAAGCCGACCGCCCCCAAGATGACCAACACGGCTAAGATGCCTAAAAACGCTTTACTGCGTAACAACTTCATCGCTCAACTCCTTTAACGTATGACGGAAGGGGCAGCCACATAGCAAGGGACGCTGCCTGTTGTGTGTGCGCTCGCGGTTAGTAATCTAAATCCGGCAAGGCCAAACTCCAGGGTCGGGCACTGCCGGCGCGGGTTTGGATCGTCGCTCCCAAGCCGACGAGGGCGGCCAGGGCAAAGACAATTCCGCCGAGGATCGGCAGCAGGCTGATCAGGAACAGCCCCAGCAGCCCAGCCAGCAAGTCTACCGCCGGCGGCTGTTCGGCCAAGCCGCCGCGCTGCATAATCCAGCGACCCAACGGCAAGCTGATCGCAGTCAGGCCGATCAGCCCGCCCAAATAGCTGAGGGCGATAATCGTCACCGCGATGGCCGGCCCGGCAATGGTCAGCAGCGCCAGGGTGCCGAAAGCCAGCGCCAGCAAGCCGGCCGCCAAGCCGACCGCGCCCAGGCGCAACCGCTGCGACCAGCGCCCGCCCAGTGCGCCCGCAATGCGGCCCACCCGCCCCGGCAGCGCATACAACACGCCCAGTCCGGCCAGCAACAGCGTGACTAATGAGGCCAAGTGCCCGGTCACCCCGCCTAGTGTGGTGCCGGCCAAGCCGAACAGCCCGGCCTCGCGTCCGATCCCCACGCCGCGTGCGCCGCGCCCCAGCGGCCAGGGCAGGCCACCCAACGACGGAAACCCATTCAGCACCGGCCCACCGCCCAATGTTCCCCGCGGCGTGCTGCCCTGGCCGCCGGTGCCGCCCGCGCCCACACTGGCCGGGGGACTCGGCGGGATCGGCGGCGGCACCAGCGTATTCACCAGCACCGACAGCACCAGCACCACCCCCAGCAGCCCCGCCAGCACCAGCCCCGCCCTGCGGGTCATAGCGCCCCCCTCGCGGGGAATGCGGAAGGCGGAATGCGGAAGGCGGAATAACGACGAGTTCTGAGTTCTGAGTTCTGAGTTCTGAATTGGAGACGATACGGAGACGGGTGATAGATTTCGTCATCATTCCGCATTCCGCATTTCGCATTTCGCATTTCGCCCTCCGCCGTCGTATTCCGCATTCCGCATTCCGCATTCCGCATTCCGCATCACGCCGTCTGCCAGTCCAGGCTTCGCAGCAGGAAGCCACCCGCGCCGAGCGCCAGGATCAGCGCGCCGACAATGAGGCCCAGCGAGGCTTGCGGCGCGGCGCTGCCGGTGCTAACGGCGCTCCACAGCAGATCCAGCGCATTGCCGCCGTCCGTGGCAAAGCCGGTGAGCCAAGTGTCGGCGGCGCTCCACCAACCGGTCAGCACGCCCGTCAGATCCGCCGTGCCCAGCATAATCGCCAGCCCCAGCAGGCCCAGCACGCAGGCCGCCACTTGGCCCTGCCACCAGGCGGACCTCACCCCCCTCCCCCCTCCCCTACGAAGGGAGGGGGAGCCGATGGAGCCGCCGTCTAACTCCCCTCTCTTCGTAGGAGAGGGGTAGGGGGAGAGGTCGGCCAGCACCGCGGCGGTGAAAGTCGGCGGCAGCGGCCGCCCGGTCAGGCGCAACTGGTGGAGATCGGCTTCCAGCGCGGGATCGTCATCCGTGCTCGTCGCGGGGCGGTCAAAGGGCTTCATCGGGCCACATCTCCTTCCAACTCGGCCAGCAAGGGCCGCAACAGGGCTTTGGCCCGATGCAGCCGGGCTTTCACCGTGCCCAACGGCAACTGCAACGTCGCCGCGATCTCGCTATAGTCCAGGTCTGCACCGTAGCGCAAGGCCACGACGGTCGCATAATCAGGCGGCAAGGCGGCCACCGCCCGCGCCACGGTTGCTAGGCGCTCGACACGCTCGGCGTGCGGCGCGGGTTGCCCCGTCGGGTCTGGGTCGCCCAGCCGGCCCAGCAGCAACGCGCCGGGATCGCCGCCGACCGTGGCCGGGGGCCGCCGCTTGCGCCGGTTGAGCGCCAAGTTCACCGCGATGCGGTACAGCCAGGCGAAAAACGAGCGGCCCGGCTCATACGTGCCTAGATTCGTGTAGGCCCGCAGGAACACCTCTTGCGCCACATCCTGCGCGTCTTCATACGAATCGCCCGCCACCCGCGCACAAATCGCGATCACGCGGCTGCCATAGCGGTCCACCAACTCGCCAAACGCCGGCGCGTCGCCCGCCAGCGTCTGGCGGACCCAGCGGTCGTCCTCGGCATCCGCTTGGCGGCGGGCTGCGTCGCCTATGGGCAGCATGACATACCTGCCTGTCAGGGTCGGGCGCGGCGGGTGCGGCCCGGTCTCTATAAAGCTATACACGCAACCGGCGGATTTTGTTGCACCACTGGCCGATCCTGTGGTGTGGATTTTCCCGCCACTACTATAGTATACTCGCAGGGGTAAGAAGCCCGTAAGAGGGCTGTAAGAAGATGACCAGAAGCAAGGCACACGAGGGAGGCGAGGCGCATGGATGAGGTGTTGGCCGCCGTCACGGCGGTATTGACGACGACGGCGGCGCGCTGGGTGCTACTCACCGAACACCTGCCGGCCGACTTGCTGACCCGGCCCGCCGGCCCCGGTGAATGGACAGCGCGCGAATGCCTGGGCCATTTGCTGGATACCGAGGCACGGGTGTTTGGCCCGCGCTTAGTCGCTTTTATGCAGGGCGCAGCCGGCTTCGCGGCCTATGACCCGGCCACCGATGGCGGGGACCACCAGGACCAGACGTTGCCCCAACTGGCCGCCGCGTTCGCCCGCCACCGCGCAGAAAACCTAGCCGCGCTGGAAGCCGTCACAACGGCGGACCTAGCCCGCACCGTGCAGCACGCCGACTACGGCCCGGTGACGCTAGGCCAGATGCTGCACGAGTGGGCCGCGCACGACCTAGACCACACCACCCAGGCCGAAGATGCCCTGATGCAGCCCTTCATCGCCGGTTGCGGCCCCTGGCGGCCCACCTTCGCGGCCCATGACCGGGGCGCGGAGTGTTGAGTGTTGAGTGTTGAGTGTTGAGTGTTGAGTGTTGAGTGTTGAGTGTTGAGTGTTGAGTGT
>JALYUO010000106.1 GCA_030853735.1 Chloroflexota bacterium | reverse complement strand
CCCTAATCGGGTGCCACTTCCAAATAGACCTTGATCTCGTCATGGCCCGTCGTGAGTTGTTGCAGGAAGTCGGGCCAGGCATCCAAGCCCTGGACGCGGTGGGTGAGCAGGCGGGCCAGCCAGCCGGGATAGAGCGCCTCGGCCAGGGCAAAGTCGCGCACGCCGGCCTCGAAGTATTCGCGGTTGGCGTTGACCGTGCCGACCATGACCTTGTTGCCCAGCACGAAGCCCATGTTGATGTGGGCCGCCGGCACTTCCAGTTTCTCATCGCCGCCGGTGACACTCGACAGGATCAGCACGCCGTTTTTGCCCAGCACGTCCATGGCCTCGAAGGCGACGGCCGCCGCGCCGGTCGCCTCAAAGATGATGTCGAACGGGCCGTGCGTCTGCGCTGCGGCGGTGAGCGCGGTTTCTTTGCTACTGAGGTAGGTCGCCCCGATGGCCGCCACGATCTCGCTCTGGCGGGTGGGCGGTGGGGTACGCGCCATGACCACCACTTCCAGGCCACGCAAACGCAGCACCAGCGCGGCCAGTAAGCCGACCGGCCCCGCCCCCAGCACGGCGGCGCGTTGTGGTCGCCAGATGTGCAGCCGGCGCTGGATCTCGTAGGCTTCGGTGATGCCCTTTTCCACCACGCTGCACGGCTCCAGCAACACGCCGACTTCTTTGAGGCTCGGCGGCACCTTGACGATGTATTCGGGATCGTCCACATATTGCTCGGTCAGGTAGCCGTGCAGCAGGTTGATGCCGCGCTCGTAATAGGTCGCGTCGGTGGTCATGTCGTAGGTGCCGATTTGGTCGTAGAGGCTATGGCCGGGCCGCCGCACGGTCGCCACCACATAGTCGCCCGGCGCGAGACCGCGCACCGCCGGCCCCACTTCCACGACGCGGCCAAAGTTTTCGTGGCCGATGACCAGAAAATCGAAACCGGGCGGCGGCGCGCCGTATTCGCCTGCGTTGATCTCTTTATCGGTGCCACAGCCGCCGACGCGCAGCACGGCAACGCGCACTCCGCGTCCGTCGGGAATGGCGGCCAGATCCGGCTCCGGCAGGTCGGCTAGGTGCATACTGTTGGGTTGGCGCGGGATGACAGCGACGGCTTTCATGATGCGGACTCCTCCTGCTAATCGGCCCGGCCCAGCACGCTACGCGGGCCGTTCGCGTTCCCCGCATAATCCGGGCCACGGTGTGGCAGAAGAAGCACGCGCCGTCAGCCGCCTTAAACGTCGCCCGATAGACCTGTTAGGACCAGCCACACCCACCGAGCAGTTACCGCCACCAGGGCTGCTGCAAAGTCGCTACGCCGGGCTGCCCTGTTACCGCCATCGGGTGCGCTACATCTTTTTGCGTACAGAGGTGCGCGCAGCAGACCTAACCCCCCCACCCCCTTCCCTACAAAGGAAGGGGGAGTTAGACGATCAGGAGCCGCTGCCTACAAGAAAGCAACCCTTCCTTTTCTGCATAGACTCCCCCTTCCCTACAAAGGAAGGGGGTGGGGGGGTTAGGTCTGCTGCGTGCAAAACTCTGAGCCACACCTATCGCCACCGGCGACCTTGACAAAGTAGCGGCCTACCAGTAGAATTGGCTGTCAATACGCGCCGTATTGGGGCCGGCCGTGGGCCGCAGAGAGTGGTGTAGTGATTTACCGCGCCGGATTGCCGACTTTCTGCATGGGACGACTCCCGATACCGCGTCCGGGGTTAGGCCCATAGCCCTAGCCAACAGCGCAGAAAGAGCAGAAAGGTAGCGTAGCGTACATGGCGGTCGAAAATGAACAGCACTCCTTTCCTAGCGGCGCACGCGGTTCGGCTAACCCCGGCGGTGGGATAGCAAGATCCACCCTATTCGCTTCCCCTGATCAACGCAATAGCTTTTATATCGCCTACGGCAAACGTATGCTGGACGTGACCCTGGCCGGGCTGCTGCTACTGCTGACTGCCCCGCTACTGGTGGTGATCGCGGTGCTGGTGGTCCTCGATTCGCCGGGGCCGGCGCTGTTCGTGCAGGAACGGGTGGGCAAAGACGGCACCGTATTTTGGATGTTCAAGTTCCGCACGATGCACGCTGCGAACGATCCGCTGATCCATGAGCAACACGTCCAACGGATGATCCGTGAAAACACCGAACCCCAGCCGGGCGGCAGCCTCAAAATGGCCGCCGACCCGCGCGTGACCCGCCTGGGCCGCCGGCTACGCCGCAGCAGCCTCGATGAGCTGCCGCAGCTGTTGAATGTGCTGCGCGGCGAGATGAGCCTGGTCGGCCCGCGCCCCGACCTCCCCTATGCCGTCGCCGTCTACAAGCCCTGGTATCACGAGCGCTTCAGCGCCATGCCCGGCGTGACCGGCTATTGGCAGGTGGTGGCGCGCAACACCGTCAGCTACGAGCGCATGATCCAGATGGATATTGACTACGCCCGCCGGCAGAGCTTCGGCTGGGATCTCTTATTGTTGCTGCAAACGACCGGTGCTGTGATCCGCGGCAAAGGGGCGAGTTAAGCGCAGAAGGACGGTAGGCAGAGGGAGCGGTATGAAAATCGCGATGCTGGGGATGCGCGGCATCCCGGCCAATTACTCCGGCTTTGAGACCTGTGTGGAGGCCGTCAGCACCCGCTTGGTCCAACGCGGCCATGAGGTAACGGTGTATAACCGGCCCCATCACGTCAAATGGCCGGGCGCGACCTATAAAGGCGTGCGGCTGGTCAAGATTCCGACGATCCGCAACAAGTATCTCGAAACCCTGGTCCATACTACGCTCTCCGCTATCCATGTCAGCGTGACCGGAGCCGATATTGTGCTGATTTTTATCGCCGCCAACAGCCCGGTCGCCGTGATCCCGCGCCTAGCCGGCTATAAGACGATCCTGCACGTAGATGGATTGGATTGGAAGCGCGACAAGTGGCCGCCGTTCGCCAAACGCTACATCAAGTTGGCCGAGTGGCTGGGCACGCGCCTGCCGCACGCGCTGATCACCGATTCGCGGGTGGTGCAGCAATATTATAAAGATACCTATCAGGCCGACATCGAATACATTGCCTACGGCGCGGAAGTGGAAGCGGCGGCCGGCGGCAAGACGCTGGCCCAGTTCGGCTTGCAGCCGGAGAGCTACCTGCTCTTCGTGGGCCGCTTGGTGCCGGAGAACGGCATCCATACCTTGATCAAAGCCTACGAGCAACTGCACACCGACAAAAAGTGTGTCATCGTCGGCAACGCGCCCTATGCCGAGAAATATATCATGGAATTGAATGCGATGGCCGGGCCGAACGTCATCTTCACCGGCTACCAGTTTGGCACCGCTTATCGGGAACTCAGTTCCAACGCCTATCTGTTTGTCGAACCGTCGAAAGTCGGCGGCACCCACCCGGCACTGGTCGAGGCGATGGGCTTCGGCAGTTGCGTGGTGGCACACGGCACACCGGAGAACCGCGAGACCATCGGCGATGCCGGTTTCAGCTATGACGGCGCGCAACCGGTCGAGAACCTGCGCGCGCTGCTGCAACGGCTGGTGGATGCGCCGGATCTGGTCACAGCGGCGCGCGAACGGTCGCGGCTGCGGGCGGCGCGCCAATTCTCCTGGGAGCAGGTGACGGATGCGTATGAGGCGATGTTCCGGCGGATGCTGAAAGCCCGCCGCCCGCGCCCCGCCACGAAGGGCCGCCGCCCCGACAGTGGGCCAAGCGTTTGACCGCCCGCGCGTCCCACCTGTCTCTGGCCCGCCGCACCCCGGCCGGGCCCCGCGCCGCATGAAGATCGTCCACACCACCATCCGCTATCCCCCGGCCATCGGCGGCGTAGAGTCCTATGTCGCGGATCTGTGCGCCGGCTTGCGCGACCACGGTCATCAGGTGCAGGTCTATACCTCGGACCTGGCCCAGCATCTGCGCCCCGTGCCGTTGCCGCCGCAGGTGCCGCGCGTGGAGCGCGGGGGCGTAGCGGTGCGCCGGTTGCACGCGGTCGCGCTGCCGGGCATCGCCGGCTATCCGTTGCTGCCCGCCCTGTTGCGGCGGCTGGCAACGGTCCAGGCCGATGTCATCCACGGGCATTGCTTCAATTATTGCAGCGCCGATTTTGCCGCACTGATGGGCCACTTGCGCGGTATCCCGTTCGTCCTCACGCCGCATTTCACGCCCGCCTACACTCCCAAGTGGCGGATGTACCAGCGCACGTTGGGCCGCTTGACGATGCGCGCTGATGTGACGGCGGTGGTCTCGCCGTTTGAACAGCAGACGATTGAGGGGCTGGGTTTTCGGGTGCGCTGTTTTGCGCCGCTCCCCCCGGCGGTTGATGTAGCCGCCTACCAGGGACCGCGCGACGCGGCGTTCCTGGCGCGCTACGGCATCAATCCACAGGACCACCAGACGGTGTTGTTTGTCGGGCGGGTGTGCCGGGAAAAGGGCGTGGACCTGTTGATCCGGGCAGCGCAAACGGTGGTGCGCCGGGCACCGGAAACGCGCTTCCTGCTGGTGGGGCCGGACTGGGGCGACCGTCCGGCGTTTGAAACGCAAGTGGTCGAGGCCGGGTTGGCGGGCAAGGTCATCTTCACCGGCGACCTGCCGCGCTGCGACGTGCTGGCCGCCTATCGCAGCGCCGATCTGCTGGGCTTTCCCAGCCGCTATGAAGCGTTCGGCATTGTGTTGATCGAGGCGATGGCCGCCGGACTGCCGGTGGTGGCGACGCGCACGGCGGCGATCCCCTATGTGGTGGAGCATGGACACACCGGGCTGCTGAGTGCGCCCGAAGACACCGACGCGCTGGCCGCTGGGCTGCTGCAACTGTTGCGCGACCCGGCGTTGCGGGCGACGATGGGCGCAACGGCCGCCCGCCATGCGGCCACGCAGTACAGCCGAGCAGCGCAGGTGCAGCAGGCGGAAGCGATCTATCGGTCGGTGATGTAGGTATCAGGGGTCAGGTATCAGGGGTCAGGAGACGAACGCTTGACGGCTTGTACGCTTGATTAAGGTAGGCAGGCGGCAGCGGCAGCCGAACATCCAGCGCTGATACCTGATACCTGATACCTGATACCTGACAGCTTAGGACAACCTATGTGCGGGATTTGTGGCATCTATAATAGCGGTGATACCAAAATGGTGCAGCGGATGTGCCGGGCGATGGTGCATCGTGGGCCGGACGACGAGGGCATTGCCGGTGACGGTAAGGTGGTGCTGGGGGCGCGGCGGCTGGCGATCCTTGACCTGTCGCCCGCCGGCCACCAGCCGATGCAGAGCGCCGATGGGCGGGTGCGGCTGGCCTATAACGGCGAGGTGTACAACTACCGCGAACTGAACGCGGAGTTGGCCGCCCAGGGCTTTGTAGCACACAGCCATTGCGACACCGAGACGATCCTGCACGCCTACGAACACGAGGGTATCGCCTGCCTGCAACGGCTGCGCGGGATGTTCGCTATCGCCCTGTGGGATGCGGCGAAGGGGCAACTGTTCCTGGCGCGCGACCGGTTGGGCATCAAGCCGCTCTACTACGCCCAGGTCGGCGACAAGGTGCTGTTCGGCTCTGAGTTGAAGGTGCTGCTTGCGTCGGGCCTGGTGGCGCGCGCACTGGACCCCGTGGCGGTGGACCTCTACCTGACCTTTGGCGTGGTGCCCGCGCCCTATACCATGTTCAAGGGCATCCGCGCCCTGCTGCCCGGTCACTACGCGACGGTGGACGCGGCGGGCATCCGGCTCACGCGCTACTGGAACGTGGCGTTTGCCGCCGGCTATCCCCAGCGCAGCGAAGACGAGTGGGCCGAGGAATTACGCGCACGGCTGACCGAAGCGGTGCGCCTGCGCTTGGTGAGCGATGTGCCGTTGGGCGCATTCCTCAGCGGCGGGGTGGACTCCGGCGCGATTGTCGGGCTGATGAGTAGCATGACCGACCGCCCGGTGGATACCTATTCGATTGATTTTGATCGGGGCGGGGCCGCGTACAACGAGACGGCCAAAGCCCAGCAAGTGGCCGACCGCTTCGGCGCGCACCACCACCCGCTGCGCGTCACCGGAGCCGACTTGGCCCGTGAACTGCCACGCATCATCCCGGCGATGGACCAGCCGACGCACGACGGCATCAACACCTATTTTGTCTCCCAGCACGCCAAAAGCGGCGTGACGGTGGCGTTGTCGGGGTTGGGAGCCGACGAACTGTTCGGCGGCTACAGCACCTTCCGCTTCGCGGCGCGCCTAGCGCAGTACCGGGGCATCCAGGCGCGCGTGCCGGTGGGGGTGGGCCGGGCGGCAGCGGGGGTGCTGGAGCGCCTACCGCCGCGCTACGGGCTGTCCTGGGCCTTGCGCGGCGCGGCGGGAATGCTGAACGCCTACCCTACCGCCGCCGAACAATATCTGCTGGTGCGGGGCTTTTTCTCGCCGGCGGGCCAAGCGACTCTGCGGAACGGGCACGGCGGCGCGGAAGCCGCCCAACCGCTGCTGCGCGAACTGCTGGCCGAACTACCGCCAACCGATGTGGTCAACCAGATTTCTTACCTGGAACTGAAAACCTACATGGCCGACCAGTTGCTGCGCGACACCGACGTGATGAGCATGGCCTTTTCGTTGGAAGCGCGTGTGCCGTTCCTCGACCATCCGTTGGTGGAGTTTGTGGCGACGATGCCGCCCGACCTCAAAATGCGGCCCGGCCAGCCCAAATATATCCTGAAAAAAGCGGTGGCCGATCTGCTGCCCGCCGGCATTCTGCACGCGCCCAAGATGGGCTTCGGCTTCCCCTTGGCCTACTGGATGCGCGAGCAGCCGTTGCGCGGCATCGTCAGCGACTGCTTGAGCCGGGCCAGCGTAGAACGGCGCGGATTGTTGGCTTATCCCGCCGTGGCCGCCGCCGAGCGGGCGTTTTATAGCGGGGACCGCACCGACCCGCGCAGCTACCAGCTCTATGAGCGGGTGTGGCTGTTGACCGTGCTGGAATTATGGTGCCGGAGTTATTTGGATGGCTAAAGTCTTATTCGTCGGGCGCTGGTTCCCACCGCGCGTGGGCGGCATGGAGAACTATCTGTTCGAACTCTACCGTCGCCTGCCGCCCGGCAGCGTGGATCTGTTGCTGCCCGATGAGCCGGGGGCGCGCGCCTTCGACCGCCGCCACAGCTTGCCCGTGCAGCGCGTGTACTTGCCGCCCGGCCTATCCATTGACCGCAAGCGGGCGTTGGCCCCGCTGCTGGTGGTCGCCTTTGGGCGGCTGCTGCGGGGCGGCTACACGCAGGTGCATTGCGGTCATGTGCTGACCGGCGCGGTCGGCTGGCTGGCGTGGCGGCTGTGGGGGCTGCCCTATGTGGTCTATGCTTTCGGCGCAGAGATCAGCGGCGGCAGCCTCGGCGCACTCAAACGGCTGGTGCTGCGCCACGCCCGCATCGTGATCACCATCAGCCGCTACACCACCGCTCAGGTGCAGGCGGCGGGGGTCGCGCCGGAACGCATCCGGGTCATCGCGCCGGGCGTGGACCTCACCCGCTACCACCCCGACGGCGAGGGCGAGAGCCTGCGCGCACGACTGGGGCTAACCGGGCGGCCGTTGTTGCTGACGGTGGGGCGGCTCGACCGCAGTTCGCAATACAAAGGTCATGACACGGTGATCGCCGCCTTGCCCGCGATCCGGCGCGAGGTGCCCGACGTGGCCTATCTGATCGTCGGGTCGGGCAACGATCAGCCACGCTTGACCGCCCTGGCCGAAGCCGCCGGCGTGCGCGACGCGGTGATTTTCACCGGCTATGTGCCCTATGATGCGCTGCCGAGTTATTTCGCGGCCTGCGATCTGTTTGTGCTGCCCAACCGGGTAGAACCTTTCGGCAGCGGCGAAGCGACCGAGGGCTTCGGCATGGTGTCTATCGAAGCCGCCGCCAGCGCCCGCCCGGTGATCGCGGGGCGGCATGGCGGCAGCACCGACGCAGTGGCCGACGGCGAGACCGGGCTGCTGCTGGACCCGCCCGATGCGGCCGGCGTGGCGACGGCGGTGCTGGCC
>JALYUO010000092.1 GCA_030853735.1 Chloroflexota bacterium | reverse complement strand
CTCTAGCCCGATCTCGCCCACACGACAGGCGCATACACAAACCGGATCATAGGGCCGGCCTCGCGGGGCGGAGCCCCCGCCCACCAGTCGCCCTAACAGGTGCGATCAGGGAGCTAGGGCGTAGGCAACGAGGCGAGAAATGAATGCACCGCCGCCTCCCAGCGCGCTGAGTCGGCGCTATACAGCGACTCGTGCCCCGCCGGGGGAAAGCGCACCAGCGTCTTGGGACCGCCTAACGCACTGTAAATCTCAGCAGTCTGGGCAACCGTCACGCGCGGGTCACGGTCGCCGTGCAGCAGCAGGGTCGGACAGCGCACGGCGGCGGCATACTCCACCGGGTTGTCGGCAAAGCCGTTCATCCCCTGCTGTACGCTGCCCCAAAACACCAGCGTCTGCGCGGCGGGGAAAGCGGGCAAGCCCATCGCCGTGAAGCGGTTGCTCACCGTGTCCACCAGTCGGTTGAACGGCGCTTGCAACAGGATCGCATCAGGCTGCACACCCTCATGCGCGACCGCCCGCAGGATCGCCGCCGCGCCCAACGACTCGCCGTAGAGCAGGATCGGGCGATCCGGCTGCGCCTGCCACGCATAGGCCACGACCGCCGCCACATCAGCCCCTTCGCGCACGCCCAGCGTCGTATCATTGCCGCTCGATCCACCCACACCGCGATAATCCGCCAGGATCACGCTGTAGCCCAGACCGTAGAACGCCGCCGCCGGGTGGAGCAAACTGAGCTTGCTCATCGCATAGCCGGGGAATAACAGCACTGTGCCCTGTGCCGCCGGGTGGGCCTGCTGCCACACTTCAAGCCATTCGCCGCCGGGCAGGGGGATGCGCGCGGTCGCGTAGGGCAGCGGCACCGCCGCCGATACGCCGGCAGCAAGCGGAGCAGTGTTCTCTGGGCGTGGCACCTGCACCCCGGTCAGGATCGTCCAGGCACGCTCCGGCAGCGACAACTGCTCCGGCGGGCGGGACGGCATCGTACCCGCCGGGGCGTAATAGGTCAGGTTCCACGCCTGCATCCAAGCAATGCCGTTGAAGGCCAACAGCGCCGACAGTAGCCTGCCCATTAGCCACCCGCGCCGGCTGATCCGTGGCCTACCCATCGCACGATCCCTCCCGCAAACCCCGTCACCCTAACATAACACATTTGGAGTATAATGGACACAACAGCGATCAGATGAAATAGAGAGGAGACGAAGGTAATTGATGGAAGAAGTTGAGCCGTTGCAATTGTCAGAACGGCAGTATGAGCAGCTACTCAATGCGCTCCTCAATGCCAATACCTACGCCAAAATGGGGCGAGGGAACGCCGGCCAACCGAGCGTGTGTATAGTGCTGACAAATGTGCCGCGCCGAATTAAATTAGGTCCGCCAAACGCCGGTTGGATATTTAATGCGTGGGCACGAACGGAGTCGGATCGTTCCCACGCACCGGATCTCGCCGCCTTACCTCCCGATTTGGCGTAGGTATTGTCTGTAGCACCAGTTGAGCGCATCAGGCTGCCCAGCGGACAAAGAGCTATTGTGATTCGCGATTAGCACATTAAGGAGACCTAATCCATGAACCGAACAAAGCTACGCACACGCGCGCAGGGCGGCGCGGTGGCTCTCTGGGTGGCGACGCTCTTGGCGCTGACTACCGCTCCCGCACAGGCCAAGAGTACGGCACCCTTCGCGGCCATTACCGGCTACCCGAACGCGATGGCTTCTACCGGCGACTCGATCACACGCGCGTTTAACACCGGCTCCACCCCTTTCACCGACGCACCCGCCAACTCCTGGTCCACGGGCACCAACAGCGCCGTCAATAGCCACTATAGCCGCATCCTGGCGGCCAACCCGGCGATCAACGGCCACAGCTTCAATGATGCCGTGACCGGCGCGAAGATGACCGACTTGAACGGGCAAGTCACCAACGCCGTGGGCCAGGGGGTCGGTTACAGCACCATCTTGCTGGGGGCGAACGATGCCTGCACCGCGACGGAGGCGGCCATGACCCCCGTTGCGACCTACCGCGCTCAATTCCAGACGGCGCTCGATACCCTCGCTGCCGGCCTGCCGGATGCGCGCATCTATGTCCTGAGTGTGCCCAACATCTACAATCTGTGGGCGGTGCTGAAAGACAATGCCGGTGCCCGTGCCGCCTGGTCCACCTTCAGCATCTGCCAGTCCATGCTGGTGAACCCCACCTCGACGGCGCAGGCCGACGTGGATCGGCGGGCGCGCGTGCTGCAACGGGTGGTGGATTATAACACCCAACTCGCCCAAGTCTGCGCGACCAGCATCCACTGCCGCTTCGACAACAACGCCACCTTCAACACAACCTTCGCCGCCGCCGATATCTCCACGCGCGACTACTTCCATCCCGCGATCAGCGGCCAAGCGCTACTGGCGCAAACGAGCTACGCCGCCGGCTATGATTTTAGCGATAGCGTTGCACCGGTCTCCACGGCCACACTGCTGCCCACCCCCAGCAGCGCCAGCATGAGCGTACAATTGAGCGCCACCGACAACGTGGCCGTGGCCGGCATCGAATACAAAGTCGGCCAGCAGCCCTACAGTCGCTACACTGCGCCGCTCACTTTCGCAGTCGGCACCAACCTCACCTATCGGGCGGTAGATGTCAACGGCAACAGCGAAGCGCCCCACTCGTTGGCGGTACGGTAGCCACCCACTAGAAACGCGCAAAACGAAGGGTGCTGTGCCGTCTGGCACAGCACCCTTTGCTGTTACTGAGGCGCAGCATCGTTATTTGCTGAGAGGGTTCGGCACCAAGTCTGCGGTGGGGCGCTGATTCGTGAAAGCAACCACCGCACAGTTGATCACGAAGCCCGACGAGCCGTAAGGTGCACCGTTGGGGCCGGTGATCAGGCCGTCCACGGCGAGGCGCAGGATCTGGTTCTCGTCGTTCTGGCGCTTGTTCAGCCCTTTCGCAATCGCGTCCGGGGTCCAGACTGCCACTTGCGCGTCCCACAGCGGGCTGTAGGCGTTGGCGTGGCGCGGGTCGTCGAGGGTCGGGAAGTCGCCCTGCGTATTGAGCGAGTCGCCGTTGTTCCGCAGTGCGGCCATCAGCCCCTCGTTCTCCATATAGGCATCTTCGCTGCCGTGGCCGTCAAGGATCACATGAGCCAAGCCCTGCGCCTGGGGATTATTTGCCCCGGTCTGACCGTTGGCGAAGGGGAAGATCCGCTCACGGGCCGAGCCGAGGAAGTCGTCGCCGCCCAGGAAAGGCGCGTGGTTGAGCAGCGGCACATAGGTGGCGCGCTCAATGGCGGCGGCAGCGGGATCGGAGGCTTCGGTGCTGAGGTAGAGGATTTGCTGGCCGGAATCGAAGCCACGCACGAGCAGCATATCCACTTTTTCGGCACCGAGATCCATATTGAGTACCCGATCAGCGGTGTTGGTGTGGTGGACCACATCAAACGGCCCCGGCCCGGTAGCGATAATCGAGGCGTTGTAGACGACCGTTGAACCCGCGATGCGGATAAACGGGCTGTAGTGCGCGTCGCCCACGCCACCCGGTTGGACCGCCGCCGGGGGAAACCCGGTGGGGCCGGCGGTCAGCACGCGCATCGGTGAAAAGTCGGGCGCACCGACGAAATTGACCACGGCCTCATCGAACTTGTTGCCCGGCGGCACCGACAGCGTCACTTCTTGCACGCATTCCGGGCAGCCGATTGCCATGTTCGCCAGCTTGGGCGCGTAGTTCACGTCGAGGTCGTGGGCTAGGCCGAAGTCGGAGGCATCGGTGATGATAAACCAGACTGGTGTGCCGCGCAGATTCCCTTTGTGCAAGGGCAAGGCGACCAAGTTGCGCTGCATATCCACCAGCTTGGCGCTCTGGATCGTCAGCTTGCTCTTGGGTAGATAGCGGGCCTGGCTCTGCTGATCCGGCGCAGCGGTCAGCGGTTGGCCTGATGCGACGAGCACTGGAATCAGCGCGGCAGCGGTCACGCCTATAGCGGCCAAATGTTTCAGGTTGATGGGACGGTTCATACAGTTCTCCTCCATAAAATAGGCTCCAGCAGTCCGGCCGCCGGTAGCGCCGCGAAATAGGATGGGGGCTAAGGTTCCCGTTGGCGCAACTCCCTGGTGCTTGCCGCGCTATACGCGGCGGGTAAGTCGAGCGGCCTCAGCTATAATCAAAACAAACCAGAGGAACATTTAGTGCTAGAGCAAGCGCACAAGCAGGAGTACAAAAAAGAGTACAAATATTAGGCTTTCTCTGTATTGGGGGTCTTGCGGAACAATGGGAGGCAAGCGATGAGCGAGGTGGGTTCTTTCGGGGCATGGTTGGGGCAGCAACGCAAAACGCGACAGTTGACCCAGGCAGAACTCGCGGCGCGGTTAGGCTATTCGCTGGAAACGATCAAAAAAATTGAGGAAGGCAAGCGGCGACCCTCGCGCCAGTTAGCCGAGGCTGTTGCCGACTGGATGGGGATTGCCGGCGACCAACGGATCCTGTTTGTACAGTTTTGCCGCAACCTGCTGACTGTTCCGCCGGCAAGCACATCATGGCCGGCGAACGTGGAGAGCGCGCCGCCGCGCCGGGGACCGGATAGCTTGCCGGCCTCCACCACGGCCTTTATCGGGCGCAACGACACGATCCGCGAACTGGGCACCCTGCTGCGCCAGCCCAGTGTTCGGCTGCTCACCCTCACCGGGCCACCAGGGATCGGCAAAACCCGTTTGAGCCTGCAAGTCATCCCTCATGTGCAGGATGCCTTTGCTCACGGGGCCGTGTTTGTCCCATTGGCGGCGGTGGGGGATCCGGCGGGCGTGGGATCGGCTATCGCACAGGTGCTGGGCGTGCGGGCGGCGGCCGGCGGTTCGCTGCCCCAGATGCTACGGAGCTATCTGCACGATAAGCAACTGCTGCTGCTGCTGGATAACTTCGAGCACTTAGCTCCGGCTGCGCCGGTCGTGAGCGAACTGCTGGAAGCCGCACCCCAGTTGAAAGTGTTGGTTACCAGCCGCTCCGTGTTACACCTCTATGGCGAACACGCTTGGGTGGTGCCGCCGCTGACCCTGCCCGACCCCCAGCGGCTACCTCCCGTGGAGGAGCTACGCGACTACGAAGCGATCCGCCTCTTTACTGAGCGGGCGACGGCGCTGCGGCCCGATTTTCGCCTGACCGCCGAGAACGCGCCGCTGGTGGCCGAAATCTGCGCCCGCTTAGAAGGGTTGCCGTTGGCAACCGAATTAGCCGCCGCCGGAATCCAGGTGCTACCGCCCCAGGCGCTCTTAGCCCGCTTGACGCACCGGCTCGACCCACCAGTGGCGGGGCCACAAGATCGCCCCGCCCGTCAGCAAACGCTACGCAACGCTATCGGCTGGAGCTATGATCTGCTCGACGATGGGGAGCGGCAGCTGTTCCGACGGCTGGCTCCGTTCATGGGCGGCTGCACCATGGAAGGGGCCGAGGCGGTCTGCGGCCTCGACCGCGCAACGGATATAGCGGTTTGGTCGGCGCTGGTGGGGCTGGTACATATGAGCTTGTTGCGCCAGGAAGAGGTCGCCGGCGAACCGCGCTTCTGGATGTTAGAGACGATCCGCGATTATGCGGCCGAGCGGTTGACGGCGGCGGGCGAGGCGGATCGCATCCACGCCGCCCATTTGCGCTACTACACCACCCTGGCCGCGCGGGCGGATTCGCACCTGCGCGCCTCCGCCCAACTGGGCTGGTTGGAACGGCTGGAAGCCGAACACGATAACTGCCGGGCCGCCTTGCGCGGGGCGCTGGCGCAGGCAGCCGGCGCGCCGGCCCTGCAATTGAGCAGCGCGCTCTGGTGGTTCTGGCGGTTGCATGGCTATTGGGACGAAGGGCGGACTTGGTTGGAAGCGGCATTGGCGCAAACCGCCCCCACCGACTGTAGCGCTGCACGGGCTGCGGCGTTGTGTGGGGCGGGCGACTTGGCCCGCTTGCAGGGTGATTACACTACCGCCCGCATCCGACTGGCCGCCAGTGTCGCCTGCTACGAACGGGGCGGCGATGCCCGCGGGCTGGTCTACGCCCGCACGTTCCTGGGCGAGGCATTGCGCGGGCAAGGCGACCTAGCGGCGGCGGGTGAAGAAACGGCGGCGGCGGTCGCCGTGGGCCGGGCGAACGGCGACCCGCACAGCCTCGCGCTGGCGCTCAACTGCCTAGGTCTGGTGCAGAAGGAAAGCGGCGATTCTGCCACCGCCTACCGGCTGTTCGCGGAAAGCCTGACGCTCTTCCAGCAAAGCGGCGACCGCTGGGGACAAGAGTTGGCGTTGGGCAACCAGGGCACCGTTGCCTTGCAGCAGGGCGACTATCCGGCAGCGCGTGACCTATTGGCGGCCGCCCTGACCTTCGACCGGCAGCTCGGCAACAAATACGGCAGCGCCTGGGTCTTGCGTCAGTTGGGCGCAGTGGCCCAGCAGCAAGCCCAGCCGGACCAGGCTGCCGCCTTTCTGCGGGAGAGCCTGGCTCTCAGCCGCGAACTCGGTCATGCCGCGCTGACGGCAGACTGCTTGAGCGCATTGCACACCTAACAACAAAGTAGTCGCGCCGCACCCGTCGTGTCCCTTAGCTTGATTTTGTGCTAAACAACACCCCGCTTATCGGCCTAGCGGTCCCTTGTATTCTGCACCCCCCACTAGTCCCCTTGTCAGCCCGGCAAAACGCGCAAAAACAGGTACGATTTATGGAACTAACCAAAATTGGTCGCGTTTTGTCGGCGGTTTTGTCAGTAGTCTTGGTGTAGGATAGTACCAGAGTGCCACCTGACACAATATTGGTGTGAAAGTGGCCGCCGCGCAAGCGGCCCGCCGGGACCGCCGGCAGTCACTGAAGACTGCGGACGGCACCAGAGCCGGTGAGTCTATTCGCCTCTATTTATGAAGGAGAGCTATTAATGTTGGAAAAGATGAACCGTCGCGGCCGTGCCCAGGTAGCAACGACGCTCCTGCTGGCTCTCGTCGCCACCGCAGGGTGGCAAGTGGGCCATCCGGCCGACACCAGTTCGTCCCTGCGTGGTCCGGCCCCGCTGGGGAACTCCTCGATTCCCGTCGCGGTGGGCGTGGCGGCTCCGGCCAGCCAAGCCGGCAGCGGCCAGATCACAGCGGGCCAGGATGAGCATCATGATCTCTCGCAACCGCTACGCGACATTGCGCCGCTTACCAACAAGGCCACTGTGCCGAAGTTGGCGAACGACCGCGCCGAAATGATGCCGCTACCCGGTCACAAAGATGCCAAAGATGCGGTGGAGCAGACCTCGTTTGCCCCTGGCGCGAACGATGCGGCCGGCCTGAACATTCCGGCGACGGGCGTGAACTTTAACGGTGTCAATTCGGCGGGTGCCTGCAACGGCTGCGCGCCGCCCGATACCAACGGGGCCGTCGGCACGAGCGATTTCCTGCAAATGGTGAACTCGTCCTTCGCTGTCTACAGCAAGGCCGGCGCGCTGCGCTATGGCCCCGCCAACATTAATACCGTGTGGAGTGGCTTCGGTGGCGTGTGCCAGACCACCAACGACGGTGACCCGGTGGTGGTCTATGACCGCGCGGCCAATCGCTTCGTCATCAGCCAGTTCGCTTTCAACTCGACCAGCACCGGCCCGTTTGATGAGTGCATCGCGGTGTCGCAGACCAGCGACCCGACCGGCGCGTGGTATCGCTATGCCTTCGTGATCAGCAACACCGCCTTCGATGACTATCCGAAGCTGGGTGTCTGGCCGGACGGCTACTATGCCTCGTTCAATATGTTCACCGGCGGGCAGACCTACGCCGGCCCGGAGCCGGTCGCCTTTGAGCGCAGCGCCATGCTGACCGGCGGCACCGCCCGCTTCCAGACCCGCTCCCCACTGGGCAGTTCGGCCAGCCCGCTGCTGCCGTCCGACTTTGACGGCACCCTGGCTCCCCCCGCCGGCGCGCCCAACTACTTCGTAGACATGAACACGCCCATGGACATCTATAAGTACCATGTGGATTGGAACACCCCGGCCAACAGCAGCTTCACGTTGGGTTCGACCGTCAGCCCGGCCGCCTATACGCAGTTCTGCGGCTCAACCGGCACCTGCGTGCCGCAGCCGGGCACGACGCAGAAATTGGACAGCTTGGGCGACCGCCTGATGTTCCGCTTGGCCTATCGCCGCTTCGCCGATGGGCATGAATCGCTCGTCGTCAACCATGCCGCGCAAGCCAGTGGCGGCCAGGGTGGCGTGCGTTGGTATGAGATCCGCAATCCAGCCGGCACGGCCAGCATCTATCAGCAGGGCACCTACGCCCCCGACAGCACCAATCGCTGGATGGGCAGCGTCGCCATGGACCAGGCCGGCGACATCGGCCTCGGCTATAGCGTGTCCAGCAGCACCGTCAACCCCGGTATCCGCTACACAGGCCGCCTCGTTACGGATGCCCTCGGCACCATGCCGCAGGGTGAAGGCACGATCCTGACCGGCTCCGGCCACCAGACGACCTATAGCCGCTGGGGCGACTATTCCGACATGACGGTGGACCCCGCCGACGACTGCACCTTCTGGTTCACCACCGAATACAACAACAGCAACTCCCTGGCGTGGTCCACGCGCATCGCCTCGTTCAAGTTCCCGAGCTGCAGCGGCAGCCCGCCGCCGACCGCGACCAATACGCCGCCGCCGGGTCCGACCAACACCCCGACCAAGACCCCGACCCCGCCGCCGGGTGCCACCAATACGCCGACCCGGACCCCGACCCCGCCGCCGCCGACCGCAACCGCGACCCCGGTCGCGGGTGGTTGCAGCGAAAAAGTGACCAACGGCGGCTTCGAGACCGGCGTACTGACCCCGTGGACCCAATCCACCGGCACCTATAGTGTGATGGATACCTCCATGCCGCACACCGGCACGCACAATACCTGGTTCGCCGGCTATAACAACGCCAACGATACGCTCTATCAGAGTGTGGCAATCCCCAGCACGGCCACCTCGGCTTCGCTGACCTACTGGTGGAAGCAGACCACGCAAGAAGCCTGCTGCACCGCCTACGATTATATGTACGTTGAGGTCCGCAACACCGCCGGCACGCTGCTGGGCACGGTGCAAACCATCAGCAACGCCAGCACCGCCGGCACCTACACCCAGTCCAGCTACAGCCTGTTGGCCTACAAAGGCCAGACCGTGCGCCTACAGTTCCGGGCCACGAACGACAGCAGCCTGCCGACCAACTTCTATGTGGACGATGTGAGCCTGAACGTCTGCCAATAGGCAGCCCCCGGCTCCCGCTCACGTAGTAACTCCGACCGGATGCACAATGAGGTGCATCCGGTTCTTTTTGTGCCCTTTTCTCGGCCTAGTCTAACTGTGCCGCGGGCGCGGTCCACCTTAGCGGAATCTTGGGGGTGGAGGTAGGAGGCGGTGCCACCCGGCGCGGCCGGCCCTAGCAGGATCTTGGGGTGGAGGTAGGAGGCGGTGCCACCCGGCGCGGCCCAGTTTACCGTAATCTCTCCCCCAGGCCGCGCAAAACCGCAGATCACGTTAAGGTGGGCCGCGCCGGGTGGCACCGCCTCCTACAATCCGTTCGTTAGTAGCAATACCTACGCCAAAATGGGGCAATGAACTGCCAACCCGCCGTGCGTGTGCGTAGCGATGGCAAATGTGCCGAGCCGAATTAAATTATGTCCGCCAAACGCGGATCGGATATTTAATCG
>JALYUO010000043.1 GCA_030853735.1 Chloroflexota bacterium | reverse complement strand
CTATAGATCCGCCGTTGCCGGCAGATCTACGGTCCGTCCTGGCTCCAGCCCGCGTAGGCGGGCTTCGTAGCGGTAGCGGCGAGTTCCAGTCGCCCGTGCTGGATCTAGCCGGCGACGCTGGGCAGAGCCGCTAGGCGTGCCTCCCAGCCGCGATAGGCCCAGACCACCACTAGCAGCAGGCCGAAGCCGAGCGCATAGCCGCCTAGCACATCGCTGGCCCAGTGCTGGCCCATCGCAATGCGCGACGGCCCGACCAGGATGACCAGCGCCGCACAGAGCGCCAACCCGACGGCCCGCCCGGCCCCCGGTTTCAGCAGCGTGGCGAGTAGGTAGAAGCAAAAGCCGAACACCAGCGTGTATTCGACCACATGGCTGCTGGGAAAGCTCGATCCGTCCAAGTTGGTATTATGGATGACATGGACCAGCGCATCCGTGGGCCGCGCGCGGTGGATCACGGCTTTGACCTCCTCGGCAGCGCCGGTACACAGCGTCGCCCCCACCAGAAACAGCGCCTCAGCAAAGCGCCGCGCCACCAACCAAGCCAGCGCCAGCAACGCCGGCACCACGTAGGACCACGGAGCAAAGCCCGGTTCGCTGACCGCAATAAGCAGATTGGCGAGCCACGGGATCGTGTTCAACTGTTGGATTTGCTGAGTAATGGGTAGGTCGAATTGCTCCGGCTTCAGCCCGGCGATCAGCGCGGTCAACGCGCCAAAGACGATCAGCAGCGCCAGTCCCAGGCTCAGGATCGCCCGCCCGCGCAACAGCGCCCGCCGATGCGTGTGCGCCTCCACCTGCGCGGTGGCGGGAGTCGTTGCGCCGCCCAACAGGTCATTGATAGGCCGTTTGGACATTTCTTGTCCTCCTCTGGCATAGGGATGCGGTGGAGTGCGCCCAGTTTCGCCGGTGTTTTCAAGATCCGCCCGCAAAAAGCGTAACTTTTGCCAAGCATATTCCGTACCTAAGAGTGTTGACAGCACCCGGCAGGTGTGCTAGGATAAGGGCGCTTCGGGGTACTACCCTCGCTGTGGCACCCGCTGGGGTGTGACGGCCCTCTCCTTCACGAGCCTGCTGAGGACGGTAGCGGTAATTCTACTCGGTACGGGCCTAGTGGTAGGTATCCGGCTAGGGACTATGAACACGCGAAAGGAGTCTAGGAGAAATGTCGTATAACTACACAGAGGGAGGGCCGACGGCCCCAATAGGCGGCGCGCCCGACCCGGCTATTGGGCAGGCTGGGCTGATGGATGTGGTGAACTCGTGGATCACCTCCGTCACCAAGCCCGCGATCCCAACCTACGCCGCCGAAGTGCCGCGTGCTACGCAGAACCGCTTGATCATGAGCGTCGGCATCGTTACCGTGGTCGCTGCGGTCGCCGGCTTGCTCGGCGGCCTGTTCCATGGAGGAGCTGTTACAGGCTTGTTTGGCGGCCTGATTGGTACTCCGATTGGCTTCTTCTTAGGCGCGGGCCTCTTCTACCTGTGCGGCAAGCTTATGAAGGGCACTGCGGGCTTCATGGAGTTCGCCTGGGTCTGGTCTACCATCTGGGCACCCGCGACGATCATCTCTGATGTGGTCGGTCTCATCCCTGTGCTAGGTGGGTGGATCCCTGTGCTAGGGGGGTTGCTCTCTCTGCTAGCGGGGCTGGTCTGGCTGGCTGTCTTCGTCTACGCAATGTACCTGTACTACCTGGTCAATCAGGCGGTGCAGCGGCTCGATAGCTCCAATGCGCTGATTGCCACCCTCATCCCCGTCGCAGTGATCGTGGTGTTGGGGATCGTGGGCATCGTTCTCGGAGCGGGTGCTGCTTTGCTCGCTACCGGTGCGATAAGCCGCTAAGTGTTTTGTTCCACGGCCTTGCCTCCACCTGGGGGGCAGGGCCGTGGTGTAGCTATCTCTGGTCGGTCCCCCGCCGTTTCAGTGCCTGAAACAGTCCCAGCAACACGCCCAGCACGCCCAGGATATGCACCGTGGGGCTGCCCCAGCCGTCGGCCCAGCCTAGCGCCACGAGTCCGCTAAACACGGCGATCAGTCCCCAAATCACGCGGTTATTCTGTCGCTGGGTCATGCGGTCTCCTGTGGGCCGTGAGCCGTGGGCGGTGGGCGGTGGGCCGTGAGCCGTGGGTGGTTGCGCTATGTTGGGAGTATACCCCATTTTAGCGGTGTTCTGGTACAGATAGCGACTGGAGCAGAGGAGGTGGAGCAGAGGAGGTGGAGCAGAGGAGGCGGACTGTGGGAGCGGCCTCCTGGCCGCGATAGGCTTGCCGTACCGCGATCTATCGGTGCGCTATCCCAACTTGCGCGGTAAGATTAGCCTATCGCGGCCAGGAGGCCGCTCCCACAGTCCG
>JALYUO010000020.1 GCA_030853735.1 Chloroflexota bacterium | reverse complement strand
GGCGCATATCTCGGCGCAGCCGGCTACATCCAGAACAAAGACATCCTGGCTGCGGCGGCCAGCATCATGCAGGTGGAAGCGCGCCATACGGCGTTGATCCGCTACCTGCTCGGTATCCCCCCGGTGCCCGATGCCTTCACGCCCGCCTTTACGCCCGCCGAAGTGCTGGCGAAAGTCAAGCCGTTCTTCAAATAGATTTAATGTGCGGCGATGTGCGCCCCCTGCGGGCGGATCGCTGAATGAGAGGAGCCTATTCGCATGAGCAACATTATTCTACCGGAAGGCGAGGGTAAGGGTCTTTCCCGCCGCCAATTCCTGGGCGCATCCGGTGCGCTGGCCGGCGCGGCCGCCCTGTTCGGCGTGGCCGGCATGGGCCGCATGACCGGCGGCCAAGTCGCCGGCATTCGCCTCGCGCAGGCCGCTGAACTCAAGACCGACCTCGACATCGTGCAGTTTGCCCTGACGCTGGAACACCTGGAAGATGCCGCCTATCGCGCGGCGAACGCCAGTGGCCTGTTGAGCGGCAAAGTCGCGGAATACTTCAAGACCTTCGGCGAGCACGAACACACCCACGTCCTAGCCGTGACCGATGTGGTCAAAAAGCTGGGCGGCACGCCGGTGGCCGAGCAAGCCAAGTACAACCTGCCGAAGTTTAGCAGCCAGATGGAATTGGTCACCTTCTTCGCCCAGGTGGAAGAAGTGGGCGCGGGCGCGTATCTCGGTGCAGCTCCGTTGATCCAGAGCAAGGACATCCTGGCCGCCGCTGCCGCCATCCACAACGTGGAAGCGCAGCACGCCTCCGTCTTTGCCGCCGTGCTGAACAGCCCGGCTCCTTCGCCTGCCTTCGGCAAGCCGCTGACGGTAGACCAAGTGCTGGCGGCCGTCACGCCGCTGCTGGATGCCAATGCGGCACCGGCCGGCAAGTACTACACCGTAGCAAACCCCGCCCCCAGCATCGCCGTCGCCGGCATGGCGGTGGACTCAGTGGCGAGTACGGCCGACCTGGCCTACTTCGCCGAAACCAAGCACGCCGTTGCCGGCCAGTTCCTGACCTTCTGGAAGCAGAACGGCGGTCTGGCGACCTACGGCTATCCGATCACGGAAGCCTACAGCGGCCCCAGCCCGACCGACGGCAAGACCTATGTGCAGCAGTATTTCCAGCGCGCCCGCTTCGAGTTCCACCCGGAACACGCGGGCACGCGCTTCGAGGTCCAGTTGGGCCTGCTCGGGGCCGAGCAGTTGTTGCGCGACATGATGGGCGGGCACTAATCCCGCAGCGTCCCCGCAGTGGGACTCGGTTGCCGCCCTCATGGGGTAGCCGAGTCCCGCCGCCCGCAACAGTACGCGGCAAAAGAGGAGAGTCCCCATGGAACTATTTGGTATCGGCCCCGGCGAACTGATGATCATCCTGGTGCTGGCGCTGATTATCGTCGGGCCGCAAAAGCTACCGGAGCTGGGGCGCAACTTGGGCCGCACCGTGGGCGAGTTCAAGGCGCAAACCGATCAAATGCGGAGCGTGCTGAACTTCGACACGCTCACCGCCCCGACCGCGCCCGCCGCGCCAGTGGCGCGCAACGAACGCGATACCCAGGCGCTGATCCATACCGATGAGCGCGTGCTGGCCCTACAAGCCTACGCCGCCGCGCCGAGCACGACAACAAGCGACCTACCGGAAACGACTGTTATCACCCCCGCCGCGCAAGCGGCAGCGCAGGAACCGGCTGCTTAAGGCCGCTTCCGCATCATAAAGGAGCTACTGCCATGTTTGGACTTGGACCGACTGAACTACTGCTCATCTTGGGCATCGTCTTCGTTATCTTTGGGGCCGGCAAGCTGTCGGAAGTGGGCGGCGCATTGGGTCGCAGCATCCGCGAGTTCCGCAGCGCGTCGGAAGTCACGCCCGGCACGACGAGCAAAGAGACCACCGTCACCGAGACCACCACCGTCTAGCACGGTGCCCCCCCCGACAGGCCACAGCGGCCTGTCGGGGGGCCGCCAACCCGCGTTATTTGTGTCCCATTAGGAGCCTTACGCCATGAGTGTCCTGACCTGGAAGCCCAAATCGCATACACCCAGCCCGCAACCCGCCGTGGATGCCGAAGGTCGGATGTCGCTGGTCGGGCACCTACAAGAGCTACGTGACCGCGTGATCCGCGCGTCGTTGGCCGTGATCGTCACGACGGCGCTGGCCTTTTTGTTCATCGAACGGATTATGAGCCTGCTGCTGGATCTGGCCGGCACGCACGTTATTCAAGCCATTGACCCGACCGAGACGTTCGGCACCTATTTCAAGGTGGCTTTCAGTGTCGGCTTGGGGCTGGCGATGCCGGTGCTGGTCTATCAACTGCTGCGTTTCCTGGCTCCGGGCCTGACGCGCGGCGAACGGCGGGCGCTCTATGTGAGTATGCCGTTCGTGGCGCTTTGCTTCATCACCGGCGCGCTGTTCTGCTACTTCATCATCCTGCCGTCGGCATTGAGCTTCTTGCTGGGCTTCGGCGATGCGCGCATCTTGAAACAGATTTCGCTGACCAAGTTCATCAGCTTTGTGACCAGCTTTATGTTGGCGGTGGGCGCGTCGTTTGAGTTGCCGGTGGTGATTTTCATGCTGGCAAAGTTGGGCATCGTCACCTACGCCCGGTTGGCGAAGTTCCGCAAGTATGCGTTCTTGCTGTCGTTTATTGCCGCGGCTATCATCACGCCGACCCCCGACCCGATCAATCAGAGCCTGGTGGCCCTGCCGTTGTTCGCCCTCTATGAACTGGGCTTACAACTAAGCCGCTTTGCGCGCCGCCCGGCGGCAGCGTAATAGGGCACAGTTCCTGCTCTGCCTGAACGACACTCCTATCAGGGGAGGCACACCGGGCCGGTGCCTCCCCCCACTTTCCTAAACGCGTCGCCGCCATGCAGAATATAGGAGTCCCGTTCAGAGGAGCAACCAAAGGTGCTGAGTAACGAACCGGGCACAGTCAGCAGCGACGCAGATCTGATGGCCGCTGTCTGCCGCCAAGAATCCGCCGCTTTACAAGAGCTGTATGACCGCTACTTTCGCCGGGCCTACGCCTTAGCCTTACGAATGTTGGGCAACGGCGCGGCGGCTGAAGACTGCGTGCAAGATGTGTTTCTGAAGGTGTGGCAGAAGCCGCACCTGTATGACCCGCAGCGCGGAGCCTTCGTAAGCTGGTTTTTGACGCTCGTGCATCATAACAGCAGTAATTTTTTACGGAGGGTCGGGCGCACGCAACCGTTGGACCTCTCACCCACTGCCGACGGGGAAGGCCAACGCTCACTAGAACCGGCGGATCGGTCCGCAGGAGGTTCGAGCGTGGAAGATTCATTGGCACAAGCGGAAACGCAAAAGATGGTACGCGCGGCGTTGGCCGAACTGAGCGCACCCCAGCGCAGGGTGCTAGAACTCGCCTATTTCGGCGGAATGTCGCAATCGGAAATCGCCGCGCATCTCAAAGAACCACTGGGCACGGTTAAGACCCGTATCCGCACGGGAATGCTCAAACTGCGGACCGCTCTTGAAACACAGGGTTGGAGCAAGGATCTGGGTTACGGATGAGTACTCCAAAGGCAGCGGATGATGCTTATCGCGATGAGTTAGCTGCGTACTCACTGGGCGCATTAGACTCGGTGGAGGCGGAAGCGGTAGAAGTGCATTTGGCAACGTGTGCAAGCTGTCGTGGCGAACTCCGCAGCTTGCGTGGTGTGACTGTGGCGCTGGCCGCCGATTCCATGCTGGTCACGCCGCCGGAGGGCCATCAGGGCCGTTTTATGCAAAAGCTGGCGGCCAATGTGCCGGTGGTAGAGCCGCTCGGCCATCGGGAACGCTTTCTCCACAAACTGGAAGCCCACAGTAGCGAAGGTGACAGCCCCGCGTCGCCGCAGGTGGCGGTTCCTGCGCCGCGCCGCCCCTGGTGGCAGGCGTTGAACCCCTTTGCCGGCTGGGGCACCGCCGGAGCATTGGCTTTTGGGCTGCTGCTGGCGCTTTGGTGGGGCGCTGCCGGGCGCACCGACTTGAGCCGGCAGGTGACAACGGCGCAAGCCACCGCGCAAGCGGCCCAAGCGCAGGTGGTCGCGGGCGCGGCCACCAGCACAGCCGTTGTTAGCGCGGCGCAAGCCACCGCGCAAGCGGCCCAGCAACAAGTGGTCGCGGGCGCGGCCACCAGCACAGCCGTTGTTGCCGAACAAGCGCGGGTGATCGCGATCTTAGGCAATCCGGCCACGAAGTCGGCGCAGTTGGCGGGCAAGTTGAGCGCGCAGGTGCGGGTGTGGGTGGACCCGGTGAGCGGGCAGACCCTACTACGCGCCACCAACCTGCCCACAGCCCCCAGTGGGCAACAGTATGAGTTGTGGTTGCTGCGCGGCAAGACCCCTGTGGCGGTGGACCTGTTCCAGCCCGGCGCGAATGGGCAGAGCGAGGTCAGTTTCCCGTTGCCCGCCGGCCCACCGAGCGACTACACCGCCGCCGCGCTGACTCTGGAAGCCCAGCGCGTGGAGCAGCCCACCAGTACCCCGATTATGACCGGCCAGTTTTAAGGCCGGGGATCGGGGCGACTGGAACGCGCCGCTACCGCTATGCAGCCGACGGCTGTCTGCTTTGTGGTATAATAGAACCGAACAGGGGGCGGGTACGTCTCCTTAAATAGCGGGTTGCTCCCTTGCCGCCCGACTCTGATCCCGCGAACGAGGGCTAATGAGCCATGATTGAAAGCGAAATTCAAGCCGGCGCACCCAGCGTAGCCGCTAATCCTGCCGCAGCGAGCGAGTCCGTGGCAGCGGTGGTGTTGCAGCCGGCGCGCCCCAACGGGTCGCCCTGGCTCCGACGACTGGGCAATGGGTTGATCGCCGCCGGGCTGCTGCTGATGATCGGGGTGGGTGCCTACCTGGGCATCCAGACCTATAACAACAGCCAAGAAACACAGCAAATCCAACAAAGCCACGATCTGGTGCAAGGGTTAAACCTGGGGCCGGCCACTGCCGTCCCGACACAAGGAGCCGGCACCGCGGTGAGCAGCAATCCGCCCGCCGCCGCAGCCGCCCTCGCCGGCGACAAGGTCGTGGTCAGCGATGCCCCGCTGACCAACCTGAATACCGGCACGTCAATCAGCAGTTGGGTAGGCATCGTTAAAGAGGCCAAGCCGCCGCTCAAAATCACCATCCCCCGCATCGGCATTGATGCCTCCGTGGTGTCGGTGGGCTGGTCAATGCTACCGGGCAAAGACGGCCAAACTAGCAGCCAGTGGAAGGTAGCCGAATACGCCGCCGGCCACCACGAAGGCACGGCCAACCCCGGCCAAGTGGGCAATGTGGTCATCTCCGGCCACGACGATTGGAAGGGCGAGGTGTTCAAGAATCTGCACAATGTGAAGCGCGGCGACGAAATCCACATCTTTAGCGCGGAGCGGGAGTTCTTGTACATCGTGCAAGACAGCGTGACGGTGCTAGAGGACGGCGCGACCGACGAGCAACGGCGCGATAATGCCCGCTACATGGACCCCACCCCCGACCAGCGCCTGACGCTGATCACCTGCTGGCCCTACGGCGTAGATGATCACCGCCTGATCGTGATCGCCAAGCCCTACGACTCCAACCAAGCGGCCCGCCCGGACTTGATCGTGCGCTAGGGCGTGCCGCGTGCCGTGTGCTAAAACCCTGGCTACAACTGCTCCATTTTGGGCCGAGCCTGTTCACCACGCTGGCGTTCGGGGTGTATATTGCCCTGGCCGCGCATGGGGTACCGGCGGCAGCAGCGGCGGCGGCGCTGTTGGGTGGGCAGTTGGCAACACAGTTCGCTATCTCCCTGTTCAATGACTACTGGGATCTGCCTGCCGACCGGCTGACCAAGCCCGATAAGCCGATCCCGGCGGGCCTAGTCGGGGCGGCGACCGTGCAGCGTTGGGGCACGGTCTTGGCGCTGACGGCCTTAGCTCTGGCGGTGCCGTTGGGCGGGCGCACGTTGGCCTGTGCCGCCGTGGGCTTGGGCGCGGGGCTGCTCTATGACTGGCGCTGGAAGCGCACCCTTGTCAGCCCGTTGCCGTTTGCTGCCGGCTTTGGCGTGTTGCCGCTGTGGGCCTGGGCCGGCATGGGTCGCGCCTGGGATCGGCCGGTCTGGGTCGGGGCCGCGCTGACTGCGTGGCTGGTGCTGGCGTTGCATTTGGCCGACACGCTGCCCGACCTGGAGGCCGATCAGACGGTCGGGGTGCGCGGCTTGGCCCATCGTCTGGGAGCGCAGGCCGCCCGGCGGGTCTGCTGGGGCGTGTTAGCCGTGGGGCTGGCCTTAGCCGCCGGCTTAGGCCTAGCATTGCAAGCCAACGCCGCCCTGCTGGGCGGCACGCTCTTGTTGGGCTGCGGTTTGCTGACGGCAGCGATAGTCCTCTACCGCCGGCAGGGTGCCTCTGCGCTGCGTCCGATGGCTGGGCTGATCGAAAGCGCGACCCTGCTGACGGCGCTAGGGTGGCTGGCCGCCGTCAGTCTCTGATTGCGGATTGCGGATTGACGATGAAACTGAGTACGGATTGTGGATTGACGACAATGGCCGTCTGAGTGCGGAGTGCGGATTGAGGAGTGGCTTGCTGATGGATGAGTCTGAGGACATGGGGCGCATCGTGCGGGCCGGCGTGCTGGCCGGCCTGGCGTTTATGGCCGAGCAGTGGGTTGATCAGCGCATCTGGCCCGACGGCTACAGCGATATGAAGCTGCTGGGCATGGCGGTCACGCGCAAAAGCCCGGCCTACTGGGCCGTCGCTGTGCCCTGGCACCTGCTCAACTCGGTCGGCTTTGCCTTGCTCTATGCACGGGTGGTGGGGCCGCGCCTGCCGGGGCCGGGGCCGCTGCGCGGTGCGATCCTGGCGCTGGCCGAAAACAATGGCCTCTGGTTCCCCGGTTTGCCCGTGATCAACCGCGTCCATCCCGCCATCCGCGACGGCAGCGTGCGTCCGCTACAGACCGGCGGCGTGGATTGGCTGGTCGGCAACCTACGCCACTTGGCGTTGGGCCTCGTGCTGGGCGCGCTTTGTCCCGTGCGGTCACGACCGACCTCACCCCCCAACCCCCTCTCCTAAAGGGAGAGGGGGAGTCGCTGATCGGCCATCCGCCTACCTTGTTCCAGCGTCATCAGCGCCCCTGCTGCCCCGCGCCTCCCGCTCTGACTCCCCCTCTCCCTTTAGGAGAGGGGGTTGGGGGGTGAGGTCGGCGGACGCAACGCACACCAGCTATTGACAGGCGGGTGGACCCTGGTATAATAGGACTACAGTGAGTAGCGGACCTAATTCACGCACCTGTTGTTGCTGCCAGGGCGTTGCTCCGCTAACTCCATGTCCACCCAAACAGGAACGTAAGCGATGGCGCACGCGACTCTCGACACCCTCGAACTCTACGACCTCGTCAGCGCGGGCGGCGAAACGGTGGCCGCCAACAGCCAAGCGACGATGCAGGAGATCAGCTACCGCATCGAAGGGGGCATCCGGGCGGCCGGCGGGCGGGGCGTGTTTTACGCCTCGTTCCAGCAACTGTCGCGCTTTGCCGACCAGATCCACCGCTACCGCGAACTGACCGCCTACTGCGAGCGGATTTACGTCTTCGGCATCGCCGATTGGACCCCGCCGCCCATCGAGAACGTGGTCTATGTACCGCTGGCCCCCGGTTCCGGGCTGGCGAAAGAGTGGTTTCTGGTGTATGACACGCCGGGCTATTTCACTGGCCTGATCGCGCACGACACCAGCGGCTTGAGCGTGCCAGGCGACCAACGGGTGTTCAAGGGCGCATGGACCTTTCAAGCGCCCATTATCGGCAGCGTGCGGGCGGCGCTAGACGGCGCGCTGGAACGGATTCACCAACCGGTGCTGCACCGCGACTATGAGCAGCAACAACGCCTGACCGCCGGGATGATCAATGAGGTGGTCGGTAGCTTGGAACGGGGCAACCGCGAAATCCGCTGGATGTATGATCAGGTGCAGGCGACCAATGGGGAGAATACCCGCTTGCAAGCGATTGTGCGGCGCTATGTGGCCGGGTCCACCTGGGAAGAGGCCGAGCGCAGCAGCCGCGATGGGGTGGAAACCCCCAGCCAGTTGCGCCGGGTAACGGTGATGTTCACCGACATCGTAGAGTTCACGCGCTTTAGCGAGGATCACCGCCCGCAGGAGGTCGTGCTGGCGCTCAACGGCTACTTCTGGTGGATCAGCCGCATCGTGGCCCAGCATGGCGGTGAGATCAACAAATACACTGGTGACGGCGTGCTGGCGGTCTTCCCTGATGCACGCCGAGCGTTAGCCGCCGCGAGCGAAATCCTGACGCGCTTGGCCGAATGGAACGCCCAGCGCTTGGTGGTCGGCCAGGTCGCGCTGCAAACGCGCATCGGCATCAACACGGGCCAGGCGGTAATGGGCACTGTCGGCGGCCCCGACCGGCAAGACCGCACCGTGCTGGGCGATACGGTCAACACCGCTGCCCGCCTGCAAAGCGCCGCCATGCCCGACACCATGCTGATCAGCGCCGCCACGTTCGAGGCTGCTGCGGGTCCATCCGGCTATCAGAGCCGCCGCCTGCTCCAGGTGAAGGGCAAAGTGGAGCCGTTGACGGTCTACGAATACGCGCAAGGCACGTCCATCGCCGCCGTCAGCTCTGCACTCGACGATCCGCCGGTCGGCTAGGGCGCGCCACCACCTTACCCTGTTGCGGTGCGGAGCATGGCGGCATATTCATGTGGCATGGCGCTGTCCTCAATAGCCGCCACCGCCCGGTCAATATCATAGGTGACACGGATAAAGTCTACCTGTAGATCCCGCCCCACAGCGCATCGAGGGCGACCGTGGCCCCAATCGCCACCGCCGCCAATTCCCCGACCGCGCGGGTATCGGTGGCAATCGCCAGGATCACAAACATCAACACGGCGGTGAGCAGCACTTCCACGCCCCACGACTGCCCGGCGCTGCCCGCCGGGACGGTGGCTCCCAGCCTCGCCACGGGACCGAACAGTCCCTGCAAGGTGAGCGCGCCGGCCACCGACCCCAGCAGTTGGCCGGCGACATAGGCCGGCACCTCGCGCCAGGGGAAGTGGCGGGTGAGCGCGAAGGCCACCGTCACCGCCGGGTTGAAGTGCGCGCCCGACAGGTGGCCGGTCGCGGCGATCATCACCATGATGATCAGGCCAAAGGTGAGCGCCACGCCCAGGTGGGTCAGCGCATGGGTCTGGCTGTCCACCATGATCGCGCCGCAGCCGGCCGTCACCAGGGCGTAGGTGCCGACCCCCTCGGCGGCGGCGCGTCGCCATAACGCTGTGGTCATCGGTCTCCTCACAAACCTCCCCAGCAACCGGAATTGCTGGGGAGGCGATCAGGCATGAGCCTTAGCAGCAGCCGTCCTCACAGTCGCAATCGCAGCCACACGGGCATTGGGTTTCGCAGCACATCGTTCTCACCTCCTTCCGCACACTGAAGGGCTTACCGTTGCGGCTTGCCGGCGCGAATGAATGCGCCGGCGAACAGGCCGTCTGCGGCTTGCAGGGCTTCCGCCGGCAGCTCAGCGGTGCCGCAGCAACTCTCGGCCCCGGCCAGATCGGCAGCACCATAGGGGCGAGTGATTTCGATGCTGATGTCGGTGAAGCCGGCCTCAGCCAGCAGGGCGCGATAGGTATCCTCGTGCAGCGCGCCGGCGATGCAGCCGGTCCAGGCGCTCAGACTTTGCAGGATCGCGTCCGGCGCAGTGCCACGCATCACCACATCGGACACGGCGAAGCGGCCACCCGGTTTCAGCACGCGGAAGGCTTCCTGTAGCACCGGGCGCTTATCGGCGGCCAGATTGATGACGCAGTTCGAGATGATCACGTCTACCGCGCCGTCCGGCAGGGGCACGGCTTCGATATAGCCTTTCAGGAACTGCACATTGGTCACGCCCGCCTGCCGCCGGTTCGTTTCGGCCAGGGCCAGCATTTCGTCGGTCATGTCCAGGCCGTAGGCGAGGCCGGTCGGCCCCACCCGCTGGGCCGACAGCAGCACGTCAATGCCGCCGCCGCTGCCCAGGTCTAGCACCGTTTCGCCGGGATGCAGTTCGGCCAGCGCGGTGGGGTTGCCGCAACCCAGGGAGGCCAGCAGCGCCGCCGCCGGGATCGTGCCCGCCTCTTGCGCGCTGTAGAGATTGCTGGTGATCGGGTCTGTCGCCGCCGGCGTGCAGCACCCATTGGCCGCTCCGCCACAGCAGCCGCCCTCGCCTTCGATGACGCGCAGGGCCGCTTGGCTGTAGCGCCGGCGCACTTGTTCCCGAATAGCCGGGTCTACGGTCGGATTATCGGTGGTCATGGTTAAAAATCCTCCTCATTGTATTGACGATATTCGATGTGGGCGGCGGAAAAAGAAGTCGCTTGTTGTGGCTGGGCGACTTTCTCTCTGCGTTACGTTGAGTATAGCACAGATATTGAAGGTTGTCAATATAGTGAATGGCCTGCAAAGGGTATTGACAAAATCAAAAAAAAAATGCTACTATTAGGCAGTTAAGGTTTGCTAGACTTAGATGAGGAGAACAGACGATGAAATCTATCAAATGGACTTTTTTGTGTGCCTCAATACTGGCCTTTATAGGCTTTCTTTTCACGGCACAAGCCTCCTATGCAGATGGTTGCTTGGGTTGTAAAGGAACCCTCCAATGGACCGGCGGGACAACAGGGGCATCAACTACTATTCCTGTGCCGAACTGGAACTGCCAGACTCAATGTTTGAAGACAGTAATAGGTGAGTGGGCAAAGCCTAATGGATCATCTTCGTATGTCAATGCGGGATTTATGAACACCTATAATGGAGCTGTTTATTTCTATGCCTATTATACAAGTGGATTAGGATACCAAGAGAACGTACTTCTGCCGGTGACTTATGGTGGGGACTTAGCCGTTTCACTAGTGGAGTTAGGTTTAGCTAAAGATAGTGCATCATTGTGTAACAGGGATCTTTGCAACACTTATGCTACTCCTGTTCCAGCCAGTCTTTTTGGTGTAGTACAAATTGGAACGAGGGTGTGGGACTATATCTATAACACAGATACTGTTATAAGCCCCAACCTCATGAAACAGAATACTTGGCTCGACAACCAAGGAAATCAATATTTCCAATTCGTTGACGGCACCAATGTATGGACTTATAACCCACCTTACATCCAGGACCAAGAGTGGAGAACTCCTCCGTCTTCGCCGGGATCTTATGGCGGTACTCTTGTTGTATCTTGTAATGGCAGGGGCTATATATGTGCGCCTGTAGGGTATCCATGAGCAGCGACCAAGCCTAAAGATGAAGGTGCTGATAATGTCTCTAAACAAGGAGGACTCAATTGAAAAAACCGCTACTCGCCATTGGGCTGACCGTTGCGCTGTTGAGTACCGCAGCATTTACGGTTGTTAGTGCTGAACATATTGCGTATCCTACTCCCAAATCGGGACCGGTTGCACCCACACCGACTGGAGCCATCGTTAATTCGAAACCAGTAGCACCACTGGGATTGCCGGGGCCGCGCCATGTACCGACCGTGTACGGGATGCGGGCTGTGCAGCCACCAGTAACAGAGGCAGCGGTTCTGGCCTATATAGCACAAGGAAAGTACTTACCGGCTGTCGCTTTACAAAAGCCCGTGGTAAGTAAGATCGAGTTTCTGACGGTGAGTAGCATGGGGCAACGATTCAACGTAGAAATCAGCTATTACCCGCCTACCGCGCAGGTTGTGTACGTGGCTCTGGAAGGCCAATTCAGTCTGCCGAGCGAAGCAAAGGATGCTCCAACAATCCAATTACCGCACGGCTTCATGGTCTTCGATGCGACCACCGGCAATTTGATATCGGATGGTGCCCGATAGCACCAGCGAGAGAAGGAACCAAAAACGCCGCGTGCTACCTTTGCACGCGGCGTTTTTTACGCATTACGCGCCGTCGCTATCCCCGTTGCTGTGGGCCGCAGAGGCTCCGACGGCGACCGGGGCACTGGTGCCGCCGAAGGTCTCGTCGAGTTGCGAGGCACCGTCGTGCTTGGCGGCGGGGTCGCCGTCTACGGGGATGCGGGTGATGCTGGCAACGCCGTCATTGCTTTTCAGGTTCATCACCGTCACGCCTTGCGCCGGGCGGCGCAGTTCACTGATGTCGGCGGCGAACATACGGATGACCAGCCCTTTGTTGCTAATCACCACCAAGTCATCGTCGGGATGGACCACGCGGGCGACGGCGACGAGGCCGCTACGGTCGGTGAGGGCCATGGCCCGCACACCGCCGCCGGCGCGGCCTTGCACCGGGAACTCGGTCAGCGGGGTGCGCTTGCCCACGCCCTGGTCGCTGACGATCAGCAGGTGGCAGTCAGGCACCACGGCATCGAAGCCGATCACATAGTCGTCGGGATCGAGGCGGATCGCGTTTACGCCGGTGGTGTCACGGCCCATCGGACGCAACTCCTCTTCCTTGAAGCGGATGCCCTGACCATTGCGCGTGATCAGGATCAGCGTGCCGTTGCCATGCGTGATGCGCGCGCCGGCTAGTTCGTCGCCCTCTTCCAGGTTCAGCGCGATGATGCCGCTCGACAGCACGCGGCTGTAGGCTTCCAGCGGCGTGCGCTTGATCTTGCCCTGCTTGGTCGCCAAGACCAGATAGCCTTTGCCGATCTGCTCCGGCACCGAGATCATGGCGGTGACGCGCTCGTTGGGCTGCAAGTTGATCAGGTTGACCAGCGGCAGCCCTTTGGCTTGGCGGCTGGCATCGGGCACTTCATGCGCTTTCATCGTGAAGCAGCGGCCCTTGTTGGTCAAGAACAGCAGGTTATCGAGCGTGTTGCAGGTGATCATGTGCTGCACGGCATCCATCTCACGGGTGACGATGCCGGTCACGCCGCGCCCGCCGCGATGTTGGCGCTTGTAGGTATCATGGGCCAGCCGTTTGATGTAGCCCTTGTCGGTCAACGTCACCAACACGCGCACTTCGGGGATCAGGTCCGACTCGTTGAAGTCGCCACTGGCATCGCCAACGATGCGCGTGCGCCGCACATCGCCATACTTCTCCTTGAGCGTCGCCAAGTCGGCCTTGATCAGATCGAAAATCTTGACCGGGTTGGCGAGCAAGCCTTCCAGGTAGCCGATCTGCTTCAGCACTTCGGCCAATTCATCGGCGATCTTTTGCCGTTCGAGCGCCGCCAAGCGGGCCAAGCGCATATCGAGGACGGCGTTGGCCTGGACCTCGGTCAGGTGCAGGTTGCCCCGCAGGTTCTGGCGCGCCGTCTCAGTAGTGCGGCTGCTGCGGATCGTGCTGATCACCAGGTCCAGGTTGTCCAGCGCGACCTTCAAGCCTTCGAGGATATGGGCACGGTCGCGGGCCTTTTTCAGCTCATAGCGCGTGCGGCGGGTGATCACCTCGTGCCGCCACGCGATATGGTGCTGGAGCATTTGCTTCAGCGTCAGCACGCGCGGCTCTTTGCCGTCCACCAGGGCCACCATATTCGCGCCGAAGGTGCTTTGCATACTGGTGTACTTGAACAGCATATTCAGCACTTTTTTGGGCTGGGCATCACGCTTCAGTTCGATCACGAGGCGCATCCCGGCGCGGTCCGACTCGTCGCGCACCAATGATGCGCCATCCAGCCGGTCGCTGTTGATCAGTTCGGCGATCTTTTCGGCCAGGGTGGCTTTGTTGACCTGATAGGGCAGTTCAGTGACGATGATGTTGTAGCGGGTGCCACGCCCTTCTTCGACATAGGCTTTGGCGCGCATGATGATCTTGCCGCGTCCGGTGCTGTAAGCGTTGTTGATACCCTCACGGCCCATGATCAGCCCGCCGGTGGGGAAGTCGGGGCCGGGCACAATCTCGGTCAGGGCTTCGACGGTCGCTTCGGGGTCATCAATCAGCAGCATGGCCGCGTCGCAAATCTCGTTCAGGTTGTGCGGCGGGATATTGGTCGCCATGCCGACGGCGATGCCGGCGCTGCCGTTGAGCAGCAGGTTAGGCAAACGGGCGGGCAGGCAGACCGGCTGTTTGAGCGAGCCGTCAAAGTTGTCATACCACTCGATGGTATCTTTTTCCAGGTCGGCCAGCAGTTCTTCGGCGATGTGGGTCAGGCGTGCTTCGGTGTAGCGCATGGCCGCCGGGCTGTCGCCGTCCACGCTGCCGAAGTTGCCCTGGCCGTCTACCAGCCGGTAGCGCAGGCTGAAATCTTGCGCCATCCGCACCATCGTGTCGTAGACCGCCGAGTCGCCGTGCGGGTGATATTTACCCATGACCTCGCCGACGATACGGGCGCTTTTCTTGAACGGGGTTGTCGGGTGCAGCCCCATCTCGGTCATCGAATAGAGGATGCGCCGTTGCACTGGCTTCAAGCCGTCGCGCACATCAGGCAGCGCACGCGAAACGATGACGCTCATGGCGTAATCAAGATACGCGCTCCGCATTTCGTTGTCGAGATTGATCGGTTTAATCAGGCCAATTTCCATCGTTCCTCCTGCCGTTTGCACCTAAGCCGCGCGGCGGTTCGCGCCGCTATGATTCGTCACCGTAAGGGTCGGTCGTATCTACAATTATACCCGAAAATGGGCCAAATAGCCAGCTTTTCGGAACTTTTGTTCTGCCATAGTAGAGACGGAACGCCACCACGGAGACACGGAGACACGGAGATTTTAATGGTTCATGTAACTGTTCAGTCTGTAGCGCAAGTGGTAGCTAAAGCAGAGAAACTGTCATTCTGAACGCAGTGAAGAATCAGCTGCCTTACTAACCCCTTGCCGGCGACGACTCACAGCGGCCCACTTACGCCTGCGGCCGGTGTGTACTCACCCCAACTGATGCTTCACTGCGTTCAGAATGACAAGGTTGTAGGCTGCGTAGTTACCAAGGCCACTAATAAAATCTCCGTGTCTCCGTGTCTCCGTGGTGTCGTCTTGTCGCCCCAGATGGATCTGAACGGGTAGCCTACTCTTACCCAATTCTGAGCAGCTTTTGCAGCGGCTCTGAACCGACGGTGGCATAATAGAGGGGACGAACAACGGCGGGCCGCGCAAGGGGTGGCCCGCCGGTTCGGAACTTTAGACCGGCCTTGCGCTGGGTAAAGCCCCCTCAATGGCGAGTGGAACACACGGACTGTGGAACCTCCATCGCCGCCCCGCACGTACCATATAGCGAGAGTAACAGATGCCGCAACGCACACAGCCGTAGCCCCCGCCGAGGCGGCGGCAATCAAGGCACGGCCTCCTGCTGCGGCGCTTATCAGCAGATCTGTATGAGAGGAACTAGAAGATGGAAAGGGCGAACCGTAGCCCATTGGCTGAATCCCTCGTCGTACCGACGTGGGCACCCTGGCCGTTGCGCTTGTTCCTGGGTGGGTCATTTATCTGGGCCAGCATGGACAAATTGCTAGACCCGGAGTTCTTGAACGCGGCGGCCCCCGGCTATGTGGGGCATCAACTGGCGGCAGGCGCGGCTGCGTCGCCTATCGGTACGCTGACCACGGCCCTGGTCGTGCCCAACGCGCAGTTCTTCGGCGCGCTGGTGATGGCCGGCGAATTGCTGATCGGGCTGGCCGTGTTGCTGGGCTGGTACACGCGCTTCAGCGCCGCGCTGGGGCTGTTGATCAATGCGCTGTTCTATCTGACCATCACCTGGGATGTGCAGCCCTTCTACTTTGGCGCGGATCTGCCCTATGCCGCCGGCTGGCTCACGCTGCTGCTGAT
>JALYUO010000859.1 GCA_030853735.1 Chloroflexota bacterium | reverse complement strand
CGTTGACGCGAGAGCGGATCATCGCCATGCCGATGATGGAGTCGCGCACGGCTTCTTGGCCGTGGCCGGCGCTGAGGAGGGCTTGTTCGGCGGCGGCGGCGACGCTGGCGGCGGCATCGGCGATCTGTACGGCGGTCTGGTTCAACTCCTCCACCGTCACCGTCACCTCGGTGATCGCCGTCACGCCCTCGGTGGCGTTGTTAGCCTGGGCGTTCGCGGCCTCGGTGATCTCTGCCGATGCAGAGCTAATGCGATTGGCGTCTTGCTGGATTTGATGCAGCGGCGCGGCCAGGCGGCGGATGGTCCGCAGGTACGATTGCTCCAGGCCGATAATTTCGTCATTGATTGTGGTCGGGCGGGTGGCGCGCAACGCCAAGCGGCCCGGTGGGGTGAGATCGCCGTCGGCCAGCCGGGCCAAGTCGGCGTTGATCCCGCTGATGCGTCCGACGATAGGCCGCAAGACGAGCAAGGTAAGCAGCAGCCCCAACAGCAAGCCGCCGACGGCCAGGGCAACGATAGACCACTGGTTGACCGCTTGCCGGCGGGCGACCACTTGCACGCGCTGCTCCGAACTCAGGCTAATCCGCTCGGCCAGATTATGGGCGGTGCTCCGTAGAACGTCCATCTGCCCCTGGTAGCTCAATTCCCAGGTTGTCCGCGTTTGGACCAAATCCGTGCGGGCGATACCGTTCAGCGCGAACAACTGCGGCATCAGCGAGTCATAGCTTTTGAGCAGCTCGTCAAGCTGTATGCTCTCCGCCGGCAACAGCTTACTGCGATCCAGACTCAACTGCACGTTGCGGCGGGCATTGTCCAGGGTGTCGCGCTGGATGTCGTAAAAGCGCGGGTTATACTCGTTGCTGGTGAGTAGATCCAGCGACCGGTAGGCACTGTCAATGTTGGCTGAAAGGTAGGATAGGATATTGGCGTTGATCAATGCGTCATGTTCGGCGACGGTTTGCGTGATCGACTCATTGCTGAACCAGAGCGAGAGGCTCACCGTGATGATCATCGTGAGGAAGACAACAGCCATCGCCCGCAGCAATCGCCAGAACAGGCCGCTGCGCCACATGGTCGCTGCTGGGGATTGGCTCATGGGTCAGGACTCCATTTGGGTGAACAGGGTGGGAATGTGCAACAGGATCAACATCCGGTCGCCCAGCGGCACTTGGCCTTCTTTGATTTGCAGTCCGCGACTGGTGGCTCCCAGCGGTGCTTCCAGTGGCACGCGCAGATCGTAGACTTCGGTCACGGCATCCACCAGCAAGCCGGCGATGCGCTCCTCGTGGTGGATGACGACCACGCGCGGTTTGGCTTGTGCGCCCAACGGGGTGGTGCCGGGGGGCCGGCGGCTGCCGTCGGGCGTGTCGCTCAGATTGAGCATCCCGCGCAGATTGACCACCGGCACGATTTGCCCGCGCACCCCGGTCACGCCCAGAATGTAGGCCGGCGCACCGGGCACAAAGGTGATCGGCGGCAGTTTGATGATCTCCGTAATATACTCGATGCCGGCTCCATAGAGTTCGCCGCCGACCTGCATCCCCAATACCCGGCGCAGCGGCACGGTTTCGGTCGCGGCGCTTTGCTCATCGCTGCGGCGGCGGCTGATTTCGCCGAGCAGGGTGCCGATGTTCGGATCCATGGTCATCAGGCTCTATCCCCTTTAGCTCAGGTGGGCTTTGATCACTTCATATTGGCGGATATGATGCAGGCCGCGCGTGGAATTGCCCAGGCGCAGCAATGTCGCGCCCAGGTGGAAGTGGGCCATGAACAGGCCGGCGCGCCCCTGCACCACGCGCTCCAGCAGCATGACCGTTTCTTCCAAGCGGCCGGTTTCTTTGTAGGCTATCGCCAGGAAATAGGCTGCGTCCAAGTCGCCGGCATCGCTTTTCAGCACTGCCTCGAAGTGTTCGATGGCGCGGGCATAATGTTCCTGTTTGAGATACAGTACGCCCAGGTCGTAGCGGGCGGCGTGCCATGTGTGGTCGAGTTCGATGGCCCGTTGCCAGGCCGTCAGGGCGCGTTTTTCGTAGCCCAGCGTGATCAGTGCGCGGCCTAAGCGATAATGCGCCTGTGGGTCATCGGGCAGCAGTTGCGTGGCGCGCACAAAGGCTTGCACCGCATAGCGGATCTGGGCCATATCGGTCAGCACGATGCCCAGGCTGAGGAAGATCGAGCCGTCGTAGGGTTGTAGGCGCGCGCATTCGACCAGCGTCTGATAGGCTTCGTGCAAGCGTTGCAGGGCGCGCAGGGCTAGGCCCAACTTGTGGCGCGCCTGCACATAGTCGGGCCGCGTTTCGAGGACGCGGCTGTATTCGGCGATGGCGCGCGGCCATTCGCGCTGGCGGGCCAGGATGTTGGCGAGCAGATAGCGCGCCCGCACTTCGCTGGGGCTGATCTCCAACAGCGCCTGGTAGGCCCGAATCGCCCCGATCAGGTTGCTGCGGAGTTTGAGTTCGTCGGCCAGCCGGTAGTACCAGGCGGCATCTTGCACGGCGTTGTCGTCAAGTGCGGCTTCGGTCACCGCCCCGGCTACGGTTTGGCTGTTGAACTTATAGCCCGGTTCGACCAGCAGGGCTTCGGCGAAGCATTTGGCGGCCTGCTTTTCTTCGCCGTGCGCTTGATGCAGCAATCCCTGGTAGTAGATCGGCTCGGCGGCGTTGGGTCGGTACTGGCGGGCCACCGTGTAGGCGATATAGGCGTGGGCGTAGTCGCCCAGTTCATGGTAGCAGCGCCCCAGCGCGAAGCGCGCCTCGTAGAGATCGGGGTTGTGGGCCAGCGCCGTCTTGAACGCGCCGATAGCCGCCGGCAACTGGCGATGGGCGCGAAACGCGACCCCCAGATTGTAGTGGCCTTCGGCCAGCCGGTCGTCAATCTGCACTGCGTTGGTGTACTCGGTTTGCGCGGCGGCCCACTCGTCCAGGTTGGCGTAGCAGTTGCCCAGGTAGAGGTGGATGATCGCCCGCTCGCGCTCCCAGATTTGCGCTAGGTCGTCGCCTTCGATATACGCGGCGATCAGGGCGCGCTTAAACTCGTTGAGCGCGCCGCGATAATCAGCGTTCAGGTAGGCGCGCATCCCCGTGGCGAACGCCGCGCCCAAGTTGGTGCCCTGCATGAACCGCTCGGACCCGGTAAACGTGTCCAGATCGAGGATCAGCAGGCGGTCGTCGGGCTGCCGGCTGCCGTCGTGCGCGGCGGGCGCACGGTCCGGGGCGACGGATGCGGCGGAGGACGGATCAGGCATCGGTTTTCCAGACTCTACCCCGCGCCCGGCAACCCGCCGGACGGCGTACTCAGGCTGGGGCGCCGCCGCAATAGACATCTCAGCGGCCCTCAGTTGTGGGGTGGACGGGGGATGGACGCGCGGTGCCGATGCCAATCAAATCCGCAACCTGCGTGGGCCAGACTGCGTCCGCCGGACCGCCAGCAGACACCGTCGCGGGTTCTAAGCGTTTGCGGGCGAGATCGCCGCTGCTTTTCGTGGGCCGTCCCACGCTGAGGCCGTGGTGCAACACCACGACCGTAATATCATCGCTTTGTGCGGTGTCTTGGGCAAAGGCTTCGACGGCGGCCACCACCTCATGCACCAGGTCTTTCGGGGCCAGGGTGCGATGCTGGGCCAACAGCGCCAGCAGGCGGTCGAAGCCAAACAGTTCGCCGCGCGGGTTGAACGCTTCGACCACGCCATCGGTGTAAAACACCACGCTGTCGCCGGGGTGCAGCGCCACGGACCGCTCATCATACTCGGTGTCGCCGTCCACCCCCAGCGGCAAGCCGGCCAGCTTCAGTTCCGTCACCTGCTCGTTGAGCAGCACGGGGTAGTTGTGGCCGGCGTTGGCGTAGTGCATCACGCCTTCCAGCGGATCGACAAAGGCATAGAGCAACGTCACCATGCCCTGCGTTTGCATCTCGGTTTGCAGCGACTGATTGACGCGGGTCAGCGTTTCAGCGGGAAAGATGCGCCGCCGCGCCTCGATGCGGAAGATGGTGCGAACCACGGCCATTTGCAGCGCCGCCGGGATGCCCTTGCCCGACACGTCGCCGATGGCGATGCCGCCGATGCTGTTGCCCAGCGCCGGGATATATTCGTAGAAATCGCCGCCCACTTCTTTAGCGGGCACCGAAATGGCCGCGATAGACCATTGCCCGCTCTCCAACTCGCGCGGAGCCATCAGGCTGCTCTGGATTTCGTGCGCCACATGGAGTTCGGCGGCGTTGACTTCCTGGATGCGCTCGTAGGAGAAGATTTCGCGCGCATAATGCTGGATAAAGGTCGCCAACGAATTGGCGCAGATCAGCGCCACCAGGGCGGTGCTGATCGCCAACAGCAGGCTTTGGTCACCAGGGCGCAGGCCGGCTCCCCAGCCGCTGCCGGGGCCGAGCGCCTGGGTGAGCGCCCATTTGCCGAGAATCAGCCCCGCCGCCGCGACCGCTCCGGCGATGACCAGCCGCCCGTGGCGATAGATGCGCGCCAGTTCCACCACGACGACGATCAGGAAGACATCCATGAACGGGCCGAGCAGTGCGCCGAGCAGCAGGATCACCAGTGTGTCGGCGGCGGCATAAAACAGCCAAGCGCTGGGGATGTCGCCGGTGCGCCGCCCCCGCAGGTAGCCGATACCGGTAGCGATCAGCAGCAGCCCAGCCCCCAGCAGCACCGGCCCGGCCAGGGCGGCGTAGCCCACGCCGATCAGGGCCGGCGGCAACAGCACGGCCAGCGCCCCAATGATGCCCAGGCGCACTTGGGCCAACTGGCGATGGTCGCCGGCGGGCCGGCTTGTATGGGGCGCGCTCGGCAGCCCCCCTGCGCCCGGCGGCGGCAGCAGGGTGAAGGGGATGCGCGGGCGTGCGTCGGACGGGGGAGCCGGCTGCATGGTGGGTGGCGTTTCCTCTATCAGGCTAAGGGTTGGGCGCAGTGGTGGGCGGGTCAGGGCGCGGCGGCTTGCAGGTCTTCGAGCGTGGTCAGCGGCATATAGCGCAGCATATCCACCATCTCAAACACTTTGCGGTGGTGGGCGGTGACATTCAGCGCGTAGAGCTTTTTGCCCTGCTTGCGCGCCTCAATGACCAACTTGAGCAGCGCCGAAATGCCCGCCGAGTTAATAAACAAGACTTTGCCGAAATCGAGCGCCGTGCGGTCGCGCAACTGCCCGGCGGCGGCCTCGATCTCTTTCGCCGAGAGCGCGTCCACGCTGTCGGTCAAGATCCGCACGATGGTCAGGCTGCCCAGCTGCTCGATCATAATGCTCATAGCGACTCCTCATGCGCGGGCGGGCCGGGGATCGCGCTGACGACGGCCGGGGTCTGTTTAAGGTCAAACCACATGGTAAACTCGGTGCGCCCGTTGTTCGCGTGCATCTCCACCCCGTCCACCAACTGTTCGATCAGAAACAGACCCAGCCCGCGCGGCGTGTCGTCTGCGAACTTGTCCTCGATGTGCGGCTGCGCGCCGTGCGGCAAGTGGGGCAACACGCCGCCCCGGTCAATCACGCGGATTGCCAGGCGGTCGTCCTGCAACAGGAACTGCACGCCCACTTTGACCTCAATGCGGCCCTTGTTGCCGTGTTCAATCGCGTTCGTCACCGCTTCGCTGACCGCCAACTGCAAGTCGGCGGTGCGATCCTCGTCGAAGCCCATGTGCCGCGCCAGGATCAGCGCACTATCGCGCACAATCCGCTCAAACACATGATCCGAAGGGATACTGATTTCGACATCGTTCATCGGCTTACCTCCCGCTTGGGGTGTCCCTGCCATTATACCCCGCTGGGCCGGAATGTCAATGCGCGCGAGTCCGGCAACTGTTCAACCTGGATCGCAAGTGGGCGCGCCCAGACAGGGTCGATCATGCTGAACGCAGTGAAGAATCGGTCGGGAATAGGTACAGACCTGCCAGCAGCTGTCCCCTGCGCGAGGGGAGCCGCCGCGCTGCGACCAAGTACCCTGGCCGCCGATTCTGTACTGCGTTCATCATGACAGGACTTCTGACCATGAATAGCTCCTGGTCCGGCGTAACCGTTCAGCTTGGATCGCAGATACCCGCGCAACGAGCGGCGCTGTTATTCTGAACGCAGCGTTGCTGCCGTCTGTGCGGTTTTTGCTTATGGTATACTATTATAGATTATGGGAATGAGGTGCTGCAACAGGCAAATGAATCAGATGTTGAGATTGCTACCACAGCGCAGGTGGAAGCGTATGTTGCCAAACTTCAGGCAAGCCAAAAGGCAATAGAGGCGATACAGGAAAGTGCGGGTCAACCTACTGCTGCCATGGCTCTGGATGAATGCGTTATTGTTCATAGTAGCAATTTATCCGGCTTTACACGAGCTATTGCTTGGACCTCAAAAGCGGGTAACGAACTTAAATATTTCCCACTGCGGGGCGATTACGCTCCTTGGGTCAAATATGCAGAGTCTGGCGTTGCCAGCATGATGTATTTTGAAGAAGAAACAGGAATAGCTAGACAACCTGTTATAGTTGCAAATTGGATGTGCCCACACTGCGTTAGATTTTTGGTATACTATCTGATACTACTGGTCAAACGTGGATTGCTGTAGATCGATTCGGATTGAGGTTCTTCTCTGGTGGCAATGTATACCCCTATCCCTGGAAGGAGTTTGGTAGATAGTGTACTGTTCTCTGAGTGAAAGCTGAGTTATTATGAGTTTATTGAATGATGTTTCATCTTTTTGCCCTGTATGTGGTCAAGAATATAATAGTACAGGTCAGTACCCGCTCAACTGTCAAGAGGAGGGCTGGGTTGCTGAAGCACGAGAAGGTTGGGCAGCCGAAGCTCTTGCTTGGGCTAAACAATTTTTACCAGAGGGATGGTACCGGCAGCATTGGCAGATAGTTCGCGAACAAGCTGGCGTAATGATGAATGGAGAACACATCACTGGGCAGTATAATCTGGCAGCCGTTGTTGACTTCCCGGATGGCTGGTACGCCGTGGTGATGTGTGAACCATTTGATGGCAGTGGTCACTTTTATTTTAGTCCAAAAGATGAGCAATCGCCTGCGGGACCATTTCCCACAGAAGCAACAGCAACAGCCACGATTCTGCAGTGGTTTACTTTTTTAGAGGAGGTTCTATTACCGCTCCCAGCAAGTGTTCCGTAATGTACCACCAGGACACGTATCAGTCACAGGAGTTGATCCACTTTTTCTAAAGAGCCTAATAACTAAGGCGCTGCGAGGAGCGTTCCCTCCATGAGATCAGCTGACGATGAGATAGCCATCAGCGTGTTGAGTTTCTTGGCTGCAACTCACAACCAAGTAGCGGTCTTCTGGCGTTCCCTGCGGGAGAAGGCCGCACTCGTTGGCGGAATCAAAGAAACCGTTTTTGATGTTGAATGTCAACGTGATGCCAATGGACCCGCCATATGGGTATGGGTAGAGGGCGGCGTGGGAAACGGCGAATCGCTTACTTGGTGGCTGGATATTAACTGCCAAGAGGCGGGCTGGCTGTTATCGGCCTCCATAGCGTGGAATGGCAATGATAGAGTAGTTAAGCTACCGGAGTACGTCGTTATCGACTTTCCTACAGTTCAGCAAAAAACACCGCAGGTATTAGAAGAGCTATTTAACCTGGGTTTGCCCATATTTGAGAGTGCAATAGAGAAAGCACACATGAAGCAAATATGAAGAGCTAGACAAACTAACGATTGAGGTTTTTGACATCTACACTTACCGCGCTAACGAAACCCTTGTCGGCTAATATCGCTGAACCTGTTGCATCTGTCCAACTGAACCCCACACCGATCAACTGGGCAGCCGCCGCGCCCTGACCGACAGCGCGGGAAGCGGGGCGGGCACAGCGACCTACGATGCCTACGGGCGCGTCCTGACCCCCACCGGCGCGCTTACGCCCTTCGGCTACGCCAGAGAGTAAGCGATGCCGCGTCGGGCCCGCAATACCTGCGTGTCCGCTACTACAACCCCGCCTCCAGTAGCCGAAAGCCGACCGCCCGCGCCGGCAAATTAGC
>JALYUO010000911.1 GCA_030853735.1 Chloroflexota bacterium | reverse complement strand
CATTCGTGTATTCGTGGCCCCATTCGTGGCCGGTCGGCCGCCCCTCGTCACCCGCCTGAATAGTTACAAACGTAAAACGTAAAGTGTGATGATAAGTGGCGTAAAACGTGATGTGCAACACGTAAAACGTGATGGCGGGTGGCGGTAGGAGGCGGTTCCACCCGGCGATGCCGACATTACCCCGATCTCTGGGGTAGCGTGGTTGCCTGCGGGTGAAGATCGCGATAAAGTCGGCATTGCCGGGTGGAACCGCCTCCTACACTCTGCGTGCCCGGCATATTCCGCCATCCGCCATCCGCAATCGGCCCGGTCGCCGGGTGGAACCGCCTCCTACCTCCCCATCATCCAACCCCTTAAAATCTTCGTGTCTCCGTGCCTCCGTGGTGTCGTCCATTCCCGCTTTACGCGCCGCCGACCAGCGCCTCGAAGCGGTCAATGTCGGCCCGGATCACGCCGAGGCTGGCGCGCCAGAAGTCGGGTTGGCGGATGTCAATGCCGAAGCCGGCGGCGAGGGTGGCGGCATCGGCCAGGCCGGTGGAAGAGAGCAGCGTGTCGTAGCCGGTGCGGAAGCCGGCGGGGTCGGCCTCATAGCGCGCATAGAGACCCAGGCCGAACAGCAGGCCGAACATATAAGGGAAGTTGTAGAACGAACGCGTGCTGTAGTAATGGCCTTTGGCCGCCCACATATAGGGGTGTAGCGCGGTGGGGTCCAGGCCATCGCCGTAGGTCTGGCCTTGCGCGTCCAGCATGAGCGCGTTGAACTCGTCCACCGACAGGTCGCGCTTGCGGCGCGCCTCGAACGCCGCTTGCTCGAACAGGAAGCGGCTGGTGATGTCTACCACCACCTGGCAACTGCCCTGCAACGAGGCTTCGAGGATGGCGATCCCTTCCGCCGCATCGGCCTGGGCCAGCCCGGCTTGGCGGATGATCGTCTCGCAGAAGATGCTGGCGGTCTCGGCCAGGGTCATCGGCGTGCTGCGTTGCAGATAGGTGCGCTCGGCCAGATTCAGGTTGTGGTAGCCGTGGCCCAGTTCGTGGGCCAGGGTGCTCATGCCGGAAAAGGCCGGCTTGTAGTTGGACAGGATGCGCGATTCATCACCGCGGAGCCACATACAAAACGCGCCGTCGCGCTTGCCGGGGCGCGGTTCGGCATCAATCCAGTTTTCGCGGAAGGCGCGGGCGGCGAACGCCTGCATCTTGGGCGAATAGGTGCCGAATTGTTCGACGATAAACGCCGCCGCGTCGTCGTAGGCCCAGACGCGGGTCGCCGTGCCGACCGGGGCGAATAGATCGTAGAAGGCCAGCGTCGGCAGGCCCAGCGCCCGCGCTTTGGCGCGCAGATAGCGGCGAAAGTCGGGGAAACTCTCGCGCGCGGCGGTGAGCATCGCGTCGAGCGTGGGGCGGTCAATATGGTTGCCGAACAGCGCGCTGTCGAGCGGCGAATCCCAGCCGCGATGCTTGCTGAGGGTCAGCACCTGACCCTGGATGCTGTTAAGCGCGGCGGCAATGGGCACGCCGGCCCCCGCCCAGGCGCGCAGTTCGGCTTCGTAGCCGGCGCGACGCACGGTGCGGTCGGTCTCATAGGCCAGATTGCGGACGGCGGGCATCCCCAGCAGCGTCTCTTGCCCATCGCGCGTGACCGGCACCATCAGTTGCGAGGTGAGATTGCCGTAGAGCAGGCTCCAGGCGGTGCTGCCGGTGAGGCCCAGTTCGGCGCTCAGGGCTTCTTCGGCGGGCGACATCAGGTGGGTGGCCTGGATCTGCGCGTGTTCCAGCATAAAGGCATGGTCGCGGGCCACGGCGGAATGTTCCTGCAACGCGGCCACATCCAGGCCGCCGATCCAGGCCGTGAAGCGGGTGCCCAGTTGTTGCACGCGCACGCCCTGCGCCTGCAATTCGCTCATGCGGGCGGCGGCGGTGGTGTCGCGCGAGTCCGTGGCGACAAAGCTCTGGATATAGGCCGCCAGAGTCTGGTTCGCCAGCAGCACGCGGTTCCATTCGCTGACGATAGCCTCAAAGGTCTGCACCGTCGCTGCGTCCACCGGCCCACTGGGCCCAGCAGCAATATTGTGGCGATCAAACAGCGCGCTCAGGCCGTCAATCTCGGTCAGCAGCGCCGCCATACCCGCCGCAAACTCCGGCGATTCGAGGCTGGGATACACGGTGCTGACATCCCAATGCGGCAACGCCGGCGCGGGGGTCGGGGTGGATTCAATCGTAGCGGTGGTCATGGGTGGGGGATCTCCTTATTTCTGTGCGCGTGACTGATCCTAGCCTAGTGTACAGGAAGACCCTGAATGGCTAGAAGCACATCGATGATTGATTAACGGTTTAGATGCTCCTGCGCTTGCTTTATTGCGGCCAAGGCATCTGTTGCATGACGAGAGTTTATATTGATCTTGTGAATCTTTCCAGATTGCGTGGTAAGTTTCAGCGTTCCTGATCCAAAACCAACGATCTCCGCATCAGCAATATCAGCAATAGAGATCGCTAAAACTGATCGAGATCCCATTGTCTGTTCAACTCGATCTCTGTATACAGTTAAACGGATACCCATGAAGGAATAATTGAATAAAGGTGTATTAACATCGGAGATAAGAGGGAGTAGAGGCGCTGGTGCTGGCGACTGTCTTATTAAAGGGGCAGAACAACCATCACAGCGAAGTTTGTCTCCTGGATTAATCTGCCCACAGTATTCGCAAGAAATCGGGGGCGAAGCTGGGGCGGAAACAGGAATAGGAGCCGCAACAGGTACAACAATGTGGATTGGGGCTTGCACCGCAAGAGGTGCATCTTTGATATCAATCAAAGCACGCAGACCCTCACCGAAACTACGCAGCGTGATTTTTTCAATAGTTATATCAAGGCGCTGACCGGCAAGGAAAATCGAAAGCCTACCGGAGGAAGACCTACTCGTTTCGTACTGAATAGAAGTAATTTTGTTGTAGGAATAGTCCTCGACTTTAAGAGTTGTAAACATTTTGCTAATAAACAGAAGACGTTTGTTTGTAGCAACAATCAGCCAGGGACTCTGCTTATACATTCCTTGGGCAATGTTCTGTACAGCTTCATCTGCCCACAGAATATTAGGGAGTTCTCGGACTTCTTTGCGCGTTAAGTATTTAGCTGCCCCATTTAAACTCTGAATTTGAGATTGGATTTCTTGATAAGTAGGCATTCTAAATCTCCTTGTGGCTACTTAATTAATAGACTTGAATCGTGAATAGTGCGGAATTAAACAAAGATCATGAGTGTTGGTGAGATACCACCAACAAGCTTCGGCTTTACTGGGAACAGCGCTGTCGACTCTGGTCTCTATATTATCCCATATTATCACAATAACTGCCAAATGGTGCGCCCATTGTTTGTACATATGTGTGCCACGGGCGCAGCAAGCAGCGCCCCTACAGTTGCGTCATCACGTTTCACGTTTCACGTTTCACGCGCCGCCTGCCAGTTGCGCCAGGGCGGGGCCGGCGAGGCGATAGAGTTGCCAGTCGGCTAGGTGCTGCGCGCCGAGGTGGTCGTAGAAACCGATGGCCGGGGCGTTCCAGGTCAACACCGTCCAGTCGAGGCGGCCACAGCCCCGTTGCACGGCTTCTTGCGCGCACGCCTGCATCAGCGCCAGACCCAGGCCGCGCCCGCGATAGCGGTCCAGCACAAACAGGTCTTCCAGATAGAGCGTAGGCAGGGCCAGGAAGGTCGAATAGGTCTCGAAGAAAAAGGCGTAGCCCGCGATTTCGCCGTCGGCTGCGGCCAGCAGGATGTTGACGCGCGGTTGCGGGCCGAAGGCAGCGGCCAGCAGGCGGGCGCGGGCGGCGGGGTCGGGCGGCGGCAGGCGCTCGTAGTCGGCTAGGGCCAGCACGAGGCCGATGATTGCCTCGCCGTCGGCGGCGGTGGCGGGGCGCACGATCACGCCGGTGGGGTGCGGTGGGTGGTCCATTGGGTACTCCTCCTCCATGTACACAGAGTTGCTCTTATTCTACGCTACTGGTGCCGTGTGACGCAAACCGGCGGCGTTTGGCCCGGCGCGGCGCAGCTTGTTACGTGCCGGCCCGCCGCACCCCAACCCCCGCTCTCTGGTGGGGCCGAAGGGGGGTCGGCTGCGCCAATGTACGCAACAAGCTGCGCCGTATCCGCTTTCCCGCCGCTGCGTCTTATTTTTACCCCTCTATATATAATGACATCGAGGAGGGGGGTCAGAGGACATTGTCATTTTTATGCCTTGTATTAGGCATATTTTTTTGACGAGTTTTGGCGAAAGCGGCCAAAAAGCACGAGTTTTTAATAATCACTGAAACTTCTTTAACGGTGACTCTCGTAATTCAGCACTCAGCATCTATAGTAATTCAGCTAATGATCTGGAGCAGCGATTGGCCCCGCCGCCTGTGGAGTTTGCACCTGGGGG
>JALYUO010000877.1 GCA_030853735.1 Chloroflexota bacterium | reverse complement strand
CCGCCGGCACGGCCGTCGCGGTGGCTGCGTCCCCGGCGGCGCCGGCGGTATCCGTGGGCGCAACCATCGCGCCGGTGGTGTTGGTGGCCGCGACCATTGCGCCCGTGGTATCCGTGGGCGCAACCATCGCACCGGTAGTGTTGGTGGCGGCTACCACCGCCGTGGCGGCCGGTGGTACGACCGTGGGGGTCGAGGTATCGGTGCCGCACGCGGTCAGCAGCAGCGACATGATTACAAGCGCGCCCATCCAGCTAAACGCACGCACATTACGATTCTTCACAGTTCTTTCCTCCTTGCCTAAGTGTCTCACACCGACAATCGGCCGGCATTACACGGCCCTAGTTTCTCCCAATCCCTGCCTCTTGTGCAACCGATGGCTGGCGCTCCGGCGGGTTAGAGCGGCGGGCGATCACCTCCTGTCGGGGTAGAGCCGGCGGATTCGGGACAGCCGCACGACCGGCGAAGCATCAGTTGTGTGGATAGTAGGAGATGGACGGGTGGCTGGTCGGGTTGGGCGATGTGATCCAGTAGGATACGGATCGCTTCCCGGCCTAATTCGGCGATGGGCTGGGCAACGGTGGTCAGCGACGGTTGGGCATGGGCGGCAGCCGGGATGTTGTCGAAGCCTACCACGGCGAGGTCTTCCGGGACGCGGCACCCGGCATCGCGGGCGGCGCGTCCCGCCCCCAACGCCATGTTGTCGCTGGCGCAACACACTGCATCGGGGCGGTGGGCCAACAGCGTTTGCATGGCCTGATAGCCGCCTTCCTGCGTGAAATGGCCGTGGACGACTAGGTCCGGCTCCGGCAGCAGCCCGGCCTCTTGCAGCCCCGTCACATAGCCGCCGTAGCGGTCAATGGCGGCGATCATGTTGGGCAACCCGCCGATAAAGGCGATGCGCCGGTAGCCGTGTTCGAGCAGGTGGGCCACGGCGCTCTTCATAGCGCCCCGGTTGTCCACATCTACCGAAGGAATATCACGGTAGCGGGGGTGCCGCCCCACCAGCACAAACGGGTAATGAGTCTCATGCAAATAGGTGATCGTCGGGTCGTCTACCACGCTGGACGCGATTACCAAGCCGTCGAGGTGGTGCCCGCCCAGCACGCGGCGGTGTTTCTGTGCCATGCCCTGCGCGTCGGTCGAACTGTTCATCAGCATCAGTAGGTTATGATCGGCGGCGTTACAGCTATCCACCGCGCCCTGAATCAGCTGCGGGAAAAAGGGATCGTTGAAGAGGGTGCCGGCGGCCTGGGGGATTAGCAAGCCCAAGATGCGCGTGCGCCGCGAAGCGAGGCTACGCGCCGCCGCGTTGGGGTGGTAGTTATGCTCTTGGATGATGCCCTGCACGCGCTCCCGCACGGCTCCGCTCACGCGCGCATCGTTGTTCACCACGCGCGACACGGTGGAACGCGAAACGCCCGCTAATTGGGCCACCTCTTCTAAGTTCACTGGCTACCTCGGTCTTGCCGCTGCTTAGTTAATCCACTGGACTTACAAAGTTACTATAACACTGTTCGCCCGCTTTGTCAATAGCCCCATTGCTGGAGCTAAAACGCCGATTTCACCTGATATTTGCTGGTCGGGCAAGCGTGACGGTCGTTGTGTTATGGGTAAGCGGCGAGTTTATGGGCTAAATCGTTAATATGGTCGCGCTCTTAGGAACGCTCCCATAGCGATCACCACTATGGCAGGAAGAGTATTCGGTTTTGCTGAAGATAAAATGGCTGAATCTATGGGAACGCTCCCACGACAACAGTGTAGCGCGTTTTTAAGGGCTTGTCAATACCTTTGCCCGGCAATTTTGGGCGGCGTTTTACCCATTTGGCTGGTAACGGTTCACTCCGGCAGGCTGTAAGGGGTGTTGTAGGATGTAGTCGCGCACGGTGGTGCGCCGTACTGGTTGTTCAGTTGGACCGTCTGAGCCGGAGCGGTCGTCTAGCGTGGCTGGGCGATCCTGGTGGTTGGGAAGGATGCAGCACACCTCGTAACTATTCAGTAGGCGTGGCTGGCCCTAGCGGGATCGCCGGGTGGAGGTAGGAGGCGGTGCCACCCAGCGATGCCCGCCTTACAGCGATCTCCACCCGCAGGCCACCGCGCTAACACGTAGATTGGGGTAAGGCGGACAGCGCCGGGTGGCACCGCCTCCTACAATCCGTCCGTTCGCAAAGCGAGAGGCTTGTTAGACTGAACACGTACCACATCTCTAGGCAACGGGCATCTCTTCATGACGACTGGTAGCACCGCGCAGCCACGAAGCACACAAGATTCCTTTTGCCTGAATCTTGCGCGTGCTGCGCGGCTTGGTGGTGAAAAAGGCGCGGCGCTAGGGCAGCGGTCGCTCTACGCGCCACAGTGGGCCTTGCGGCGTGACGGCGTACTGGGCGGTCACGGCGGGGGCGGAATCGAGCAAATAGACGGCGCGCCCCTGGCCCAGCCACTCGCGGATCAGTGCCAGCCGGCCCGCCAGCAGGTCATCAAGGACCACGGGGTAGAGATCAGGCCGCCAGCCCTCGACGCGCTGGCGGTAGCGCAGTTCGTTGACGCGCGCCCAGCCGCCGATCAGGATCGTGTCGGGCGGCAAGGCGGCGGGCGTGCCCTCCCAGCCGGCCAGGGCCGTCCAGAATTGACGCGGCGCGGTGGCGGCGTGGAAGTCGGCCTGTGGGTAGGCGGCCACAGCTTGGGCCACCGGCACCCCCACCAACGCCAGTGCCAGCAGCAGCACGCCCACCGGCAGCGGACCCCGCCACATTCGCGCGGAAGCGGCGGTCAGGCGCAGCCACGCGCCCGCGCCCACGCCGGCCCACGTCGCCGGCAGCAGCGCGGCTAACGCCAGATAATCGCCAATCACAGCCACATCGTAGATCACCATCACGCCACAAATGGTGAGGAAACTCAGCGTGTAGAGCGCCACCGTCGGCCACCGGTCCTGGCGCGCCGCGTTGGGAATACGGCGGCTCCAGAGTACGCCGCCCAGCGCGGCCAACGCCACGATCAGCCCACCGGCCCAGCCGGGAGCCAGCAGCCCGCCCACCAAACCGACGCGCGGCAGCAAGGGCCGCTGCAGTGTATCCACGATCACCGGCCAGGCGCCGGCTCCCCCCACCTCGGTGGCGAAGTTGGCCCAGGTGTTGGTGTACCAGGCGGTGGTGAAGGCCCGCAACGGCAGGTAGAGGTAGGCCAGCGCGGGCAAGGCCAGCAGCAGCAGGCTGCGGCCCATTGTCGCCGCCGTCACGCGCCGCCCCCGGCGTACCGTCCAGGCGAGGAATAGCGCGATAGCCGGGGCAAGCAACAGGCTGGTACGATGGTGGCTGAGGGCTAGGCCGTAGAGCAACGCCCCGGCCTCTAACGGCCAAGCGCGGGCGGGGGCGGCCCAGCGCAGCAGCGCGTAGAGCGTGGCCGCGACCAGCAGCTCGTTGAGGCTGGTGACTTCGGCGACCACGGCGGTGGGCCAAACGAGCGGGTGGGTGGCGGCCAGCGCCGCCGCCAGCACGGCCCCGCTCTCGCTGCCGCTCAGGTGCCGGACGGTTGCATAGATCACCAGCAGCGTCGCCACGCCGAATAGCGCCGATAGCACATTGACGCGCCAAGCAACCTCGCCCAGCGGCAGCAGCGCGATCCAGGCGTGGGCCAGCAGCAGGTAGAGTGGATAGCCGGTGGGGTGGACCAACGACAGCCCCGCTGCTGCCTGCTGGAACTCTGCCGAGTCCACCGTGCCGCCCAGCCCCGGCGCAAGCGTCGCGCCATACAGCAGCGCCCCCCCCAGCGCCACCCCCGCCGCCCCGATCCCCGTCGCTCGCTGGGCCGGCCATTGTCTCATACGTCTCATAACACCTGACACCTAACACCTAACACCTGACACCTGACACCTGACACCGGGCAACGAGGCATCAAACATCAGGCATCAGGAGACGACCAGCGTAGACCTGAGACTTGACCCCTGACCCCTGATCCCTGACCCCTGACCCCTCATGGGAGCCAGTTGAGCCAAGTGTCGCCGAAGTTTTGCAGGACTTGCAGGATAAACGGCAGCAGCCAAGCGAGCAGCAGCAGGCCCATGAGGATGCGGTAGACGCGCGAATGGATCCAGGTCGGACCACTGTTGGGTTGCCACGATTCGTCTGCGGGGTCGGCTTCATCATCTACAGTGGTTGGTAGGGGACGGGCTAGGCCGGCGCTAGGGAAGTGGATGATCCCTCCGCGTGGCTCGGACCCCGGTTGATGGCGCTTGCGCTCGTCCAGCTGGGCGCGGTAGTGCGTCAGGCTGGGCAATTGTGGGTTGCGGGTTGCAGACTGCGGATTGACGGCCGTGACCGATGCGCCTCCGGGTGCGGCGCTGTCAATTAAGTGCCAGATGACGGGGGCGTTAGTAGGCGGGGCTACGTCGTCAAGCGCCGCAGCCGGGGAGTCGTCCGATTCGTCCCAATCTGCGTCGCCGGCGTAGGCATCCAGGTAGCCCTCGCTGGGGGCGCTTTGCAGAAATTGGCGCGCCCGGCGGGCGTAATGTTGCGGCACATAGAGGTCGTGCATCACCCAGTCGTTGTGGCTGAACTCAGCGATGTCGCTCATGCGCGAGCGTTTCATCAGCACAGGAATGCCGGCTTGCTCTAGCTGGTCTTTCAGTAGGTTGCCCATGATGGCGTTGGGCACGTTGGTCAGCACGCCCCAATCGCGCAGTTCTGCGTAGTTGTGGGCGGGAACCGGAGCCGGCGCCGGCAGCGATCCGGCGACCAGGGTGGCTCCGCAATCGGGGCAGGTGGTGGCCCAGCTTTCGTATTCGTACTGGCAGGTCGGACAGTGCATGGTTTAGTGTTTAGTGTTTAGTGTTTAGTGTTTAGTGTTTAGCACGGGAGAAGGAGTAGAGATGATGTTCGATCTTTCTTCGTCTACAACTAAACACTAAACACTAAACACTAAACACTCGTCTCCCCTACTGGGACAGCACAAAGCGATCCAGGGCGGCGGCGAGGCCGTCTTCGGCCAGGGAAGTGGTCACGTAATCGGCGGCGGCCTGGACAGTGGCGTGCGCTTGGCCCATCGCCACGCCCACGCCGGCCCAGCGCAGCATCGGTATATCGTTATCGCCGTCGCCGACCGCCATGACTTCGGCCTGCGCGATGCCCAGATGGGCGGCCAGGGCCGCCAGGGCCACGCCTTTGTCACAGGTTGGGTTGATCGTCTCGGCGAAGATCGGATAGGACTTGGTGGCGTAGAGCCGGCTGCCGAACTCGGCTTGTAGGCGGGCCACCAGCGCGTCGGTGGCAGGTTCGTCGGCCAGCACCACCGATAGCTTGGTGGGGTCGCCGCCGTGTGCCTGCAAGAACGCTGCCGCATCGCCGATGGTTTCTACGCGGATGTCCCTATTGAGGCTTACGTAAAAGGCGGTGCCGGGGTTCCATTCATCTACATACAGCACTTCATCGAGGTAGAGTTGCGGGTGCAGCCCCTGCGCTTGTAGCAGCGCGATCACCTCCAACGCCACCTCGGCGGCCAGGGGGCGGTAGAAGAGCGTGGCCGCGCTCACCGGGTCGCGGACCAACGCGCCCTGGTAGCAAATGAGCGGCACCTGAATGTCCAGATTGGCGGCAATGGGGCGGGTGGAGGTGAACATCCGCCCGGTGGCGAGGGTGACAGCAATCCCTTTGGCTTGCGTGGCGGCGATGGCGGCGCGTACCACCGGCGTGACGCGGGTATCCCCGCCGAAGGTGGTGCCGTCGAGATCGAGCGCGACGAGTTTGATAGTGGAAGTGGCTTCAGACAATCGTTTAATCCACCCAATTGATGATACGTAAGTTCGGGATTTGGCGAAAGTGCCGCGTGTTGCGCGTTACGAGGACCGCACCGTATGTAAGCGCAATGGCGGCAATCAGCAGATCGGCCCGGCCCACCTTTGCTAACCCTTTCGTCACGCGCAAGCGATCAAAGCGGCTTGCAGCAGCAGCATCCAGCGGAACGATCAGTAACTGCATGCGGAGTTGCTCCGTTCGTACCAACAGACTCTGGGCACGCAGCAAATCGGTGCCGGTTGCCGCTTTCAAGAGATAGTCGAAGCGACCCCGTAGAAGCTCGATTTGACTGATGATCGTCGTGCCCACTTCTGGATCAGTCAGGGCTTGCAACTGGGCCACAACTCGTGGATGCCCCGCTTACAAATGGCTGAGAGTGTCGGTGTCGAGTAGGTGCATCAGGTTTCAGGGTGTGTTTCTGCTTCGCTGCGCCCGCGCTGGGCATAGATATTCGCTAACAGATCCTCTAGTTGATCGTCATCGGCCAGCGCGCCGGCCTGTTGCAGCAGCACGGTGCGTCCATCGGGGCGGCGTAGCCAGTCATCAATGGCGACCTTGAGGAAGCGCCAGGTCTGTTCAACCCGCCGCCCGGGTAAATGGCCCGTTAATGCCTGCCGTTCAACAAGTTCCGCAGGCAAACGTAGGTACTGCGCCACCTCGTCTAAGGTCAACACATCCGGCATGATCGTGGTCGCCTGCATAGCGTCTGCTCCGTTCGCGCACCATTCTGCTGGTTACTTAACGCACTGTAGTGCATCTATCAGTTGCTGTCAACCGCGACCGCATCCTGTCGCTGCGCCTCACGTC
>JALYUO010000870.1 GCA_030853735.1 Chloroflexota bacterium | reverse complement strand
CCGGGCTGCTTGGCCGCCAATGATAGCGTGTATCTGGCGGATGGGCAGGGGGTGATCTATCGCTATGCGGCGGGGCAGCCCGTGGCCGTGCCGGGGCCGCCGCGCGTGCCGATGCGGGGGGTGGCGCTGGCGGCAGACGGCGCGCTGCTGGTGCTGCACGACCGCAGCTTGGATCGCCTACCCCCAAGCGGGGATACCGCGACCACGCTAACCCTGCCCGCCCCGGCCACGGCCTTGCGCGTGCCCTATAGCGCGGTGCTGGGCCGGCGCAACGGCGAAACGCTGGTGGGCGACATCACCACCGGCCGCGTGCTGCGCTTCGCCCCACAAGGGACGGCGCTGCCCCCGGTCGGCGGGCTGAACGGGCTGCGGCGCGTCGGCGGTCTAGCCGAAGATCGCTACGGCCGCATCCTAGTGAGCGACCCCGCCGGCCGCACGCTGCGCCGCTTCCAAGCCGGCGGCGCGCCCGATGTCGTTTGGACCACGCCCGCTGAACCGGGCGAGTAACCGGCTCCCATAACGCCCCGCAACGTGCTATACTAACACCACATCATCCTAACACTTAACACTTAACACTTAACACTTAACGCCTTACGAACCGGAGGTGCCATGATGTCCGAATCCCGCCCGTTGACCATCCTGTGCCTAGCAAGTTATGAGAAAGGGTACGCCTTTTTGCGCGAGTGCAAGCGCGAGGGCTGTCGGGTGTTGCTGCTGACCCTCGAACGGCTGGCCGAGGGCGAGTGGCCGCGCGAGTGCTTGGACGAAGTCCACCTGATGCCCAGCTTGGCCCAACGCCAGGATGTACTCCACGCGGTCAGCTATCTGGCGCGGCACCAGCCGATTGACCGCATTGTGCCGCTCGATGACTACGATGTGGAGACCGCCGCCGCCCTGCGCGAACACCTGCGCTGCCCCGGCATGGGCGACACCACGGCGCGCTTCTTCCGCGACAAACTCGCTATGCGCGTGCAAGCCCAAGATCGCGGCATCCTGGTGCCGTCGTTTGTCCATGTGCTGAACTATGACCGGCTGGCCGAGTGGATGGCACAAACCCCCGCACCGTGGGTGCTGAAGCCGCGCTCCGAAGCCTCAGCGGTCGGTATCCAGAAGATCAACAACGCCGAGGATCTGTGGCCGGTGCTGGACAAGCTGGGCGACCGCCAATCGTACTATGTACTGGAACAATATATCGCCGGCGATGTGTATCATGTGGACGCGATCCACACCGAGCGCGAAGTGGTGTTCGCCCTGGCCCACCAATACGGCCACCCGCCGATGAACGTGGCCCACGAGGGCGGCATCTTCACCAGCCACACCCTGCCGCGCGACTCGGCGGACTCGCAAACGCTGCTCTCACTGCACCGCGAGTTGATGCTGGCGCTCAACATGGTGCGCGGCGTGACCCACACCGAGTTTATCAAGGGCCGCGCCGATGGGCGGTTCTACTTTTTGGAGACGGCGGCGCGCGTCGGCGGCGCGTATATCGCGGAGTCGGTGGAGGCCGCCACCGGCATTAACCTGTGGGCTGAGTGGGCCAAGATCGAAATCTCCGGCGGGGCCACGCCCTATGTCGTGCCGCCCGCGCGCACCGACTACGCCGGGCTGCTCGTCTCGCTGGCGCGCCAGGAATGGCCCGACCTGAGCGCGTACACCGACCCAGAGGTGGTCTGGCGCTTACACCGCAAAAACCATGCCGGTCTGGTGGTCGCCGCGCCCGACCCCGACCGCGTAGCCGCGCTGCTCGACTCCTACACCCAGCGCTTCGCCACCGACTTTTTTGCCAGCCTGCCGCCGGTCACCAAGCCGACCAGCTAACCGGGTAAACACCATGACCTACCAACCCTTTTATCTCACCCTGAGCGGCACGCCGGAGACGGCGACGGTGGCAATGACCGATGCGGCGGGCGGCTTGGCGACCACAGCGCTGGATGCGGCGCGCTGGGCGGCGCTGGCTCCCAGCCTAGCGGCGGTGCGCGGCGGGGCCACCGACCGGGGCAGCGTGGCGGTGCTGGGGCGGGGGCTGTTCGACTGGCTGTTTGTGCCCGCCCTACGCGATCTATATGAGGGGCGGCGCGGCGGTCTAGGGCCGGGCGCACGGCTACGCCTGCTGCTGCGCGCCGACAGCCCGGCGCTGGCGGGCCTGCCGTGGGAAATGCTGTGCCACACGGGGACGAACGAGTTTCTGGCGCTCGATCCGGCCCTATCGCCGGCCCGCTACCTACCCCGTCCCTTGCGCCCCCCGCCCGCGCTGCGTACCGGGCCGCTCCGCATTCTGGCGGTGTTTGCCGGGCCACGTGACCAGCCCGCGCTCGACCTGGGGCGCGAACTGGCGCTGATCCAACGGGCGCTACAAGGAATCGACTCGACGCTAGTGACAGTGGACGTGCTGATGGCCGAGGACGAGGCGGCCAGTGGCCTAACCGTCACGCCGCAGGGCCCACCGACCCTGGCCGCGCTCACCGCTGCGCTGGCCGACGGCTATGATGTGCTGCACTACGCCGGACACGGCGCGCTCACCCCCGGCGGCGGCGTGCTGGTGCTGGAAGACGAAGATCGCCGGACTGCCCTGTTAGATGCCGATGCGTTGGCGGTGGCAGTGCGTGGGTCGCGCTTGCGGGTGGCGGTATTGAGCGCCTGCGAGACCGCTGCCACGCTTAATACACCGAGTAATGCGCCGACTATCCCGCTTGCCGTCGCGCCGGTGTTGATCGGGGCGGGGCTGGACGCGGCGCTGGCAATGGGCAGTGTCGTGCCCGACGGCAGCGCGATCCTGCTCGGCCAAACGCTCTACCGCGAACTGGCGCGCAACACGCCGCTGGATGCCGCCGTCAGCCAAGCGCGCAAGGCGCTCTATATGCAGAGCGGACAGGCCGATTGGGCCATCCCGATCCTCTATCTGCAAGACATCGGTGATGGGCAACTCTGGCTGCCGCCCACCGCGACGGACCCGGTGACAGCGCCGCCACCCGTCGCGCCGCTGGACATCCAAGTGAACAGCCTCAACAGTTACGGCGGGCCGGTGGCGATTGGCGGCAACGTCACCGACAATCGGCAGACCACGGTGCGGCATGGCGGCATTGAGTTCCACGGCGCAACGACGATCCACGGCCCGACCGTCGGCGGCGATGTAGACAACCTGACGTACAACGCCGGCCCCGCGCCGCTGCCCCTCCCTGTGCCCAGCCCTGACGTAGCGACAGCCATCCGGCCGGCCTTTGCCGCATTGATCGAGGCGCTGGACGACGATGCGGCCCTGGGGGCGGCCCGTGAGTTGCGCCGCGCGTTGCTGGCTCCCCAACCGCAGTGGCAGGGAATCGCGGCGGCGCGGGCCAAGTTGGCCGCTATGCCCAGCCTCACCACCGCGGTGAGCGCGTTCTTCGCTGATCCCGCCGTGCGCCCCATCGTGCAAGCGGCCAAGTTGCGGGCGTTAGAAAACTAAATGCCTCCACAGATAATGCAGCGGCTACCGGTGGTACTATAGTAATTCAGCTAATGATCGGGAGGTTTATGAAAGAGGAGTTTGCACCCCCAGGTGCAAACGACGCGCTGCCTGCGGAGTTCGCACCTGGGGGTGCAAACTCCGCAGTTGCTGGACCTGTCGCTGCTCCAAATCATTAGCTGAATTACTATAGCTGATCACGCCGCGACCGCTTCCAGCGGGATCGCCACATCCTCATCCAGCGGTTGGCGATGCGCCAGCACCAGCACGGCAATGCCCAGCACGGTCAAGACGGCGGCGGCGGGGAAGACC
>JALYUO010000837.1 GCA_030853735.1 Chloroflexota bacterium | reverse complement strand
GGTCTTCGCCTTGCAGCAGGGCGAGGGCTTCGGCGGAGGTGAGGCGACCGGCGCTCAGTTCGTCGAGGATCAGTTGGCGCTGCTCCTGGCTCATCGCTACGAGGGTGGCGGCGGGGGGCGGCGTGGCCTGCGGCGTGAAGCCGAGCGTGGCGATCACTTCGTCGAGCCGCCCGACCACGGTGGGGTACGAAATCCCCAGCTCCTCTTCCACGTCTTTGATCTTGCCCCGGCATTTGACGAAGACGGCGATAAACTGCTGCTGTTCGCGCGTCAGATAATAGAAGCGGCCCAGGCTGAAGATACCCTCCAGCGTGGTGGCACACTGGCCGCAGCGCAGCCGCGTCACAGCCAGTTCGTCGCCGCAGACTGGGCAGGTGCCCGGCACCGGGTAGCGGTTGCCGTCGGGGGCCACGATTAGCGCCCCCCGTGCAGCATGGTCCAGCAATGCACGGCTTCGCGCTGCTGCTCATAGCTGCGGGCCTGCCGCGCGTGCTGGGCCTGGCGCTCCACGGCGCTGGGGGCCGGGCGCTGGGCGCTGGTCTGTTCCCGGCGGGTCGTGCCGGCGCGGTGTACGCTGATCTGCCAATTCGCAAAAGTCACGTCCATGATTAAGGCTCCTTATCGGTTGGGGCGGCGGTTAACCGCCGCCTTGATAATCTGTATTCCTTACTTGATTATCTTAATACAAAACTTAAGAAAAGTCAATAGATTAGCCCTACGACTTTTGATGTATTTCAGTTTGGGTTAATATTTTTCACAATGGAATGAATAATATCAATATTAGCTGGGTAGTCAAAGTATGGGGTTAGCTCCGTCTGGCGCGTAAAACTCTGCGCCGAACGCTAGAGTGCCCGTAAGTGTGCAGTCTCGCCCGCGTGGCAACCGCCGACCCCCGGATTGTAGGAGGCGGTTGCACCCGGCGATGCCGGCCCTACGCCGATTCTGCGGGTTGGGGCGGTGGCCGCCGGGGGAGATCGCGGTAGCGCCGGCATCGCCGGGTGCAACCGCCTCCTACAATCCGGGGTCGGCACGACCGGCTAGATAGGCTGAGTAGTTCGGCAATGTCACATTAGCTTTGCGGCGATCTGGAGCCAGGCCAATTGGCTACCATTCTAGGAACAGGATCTACGCAGATACGCCGCCCTTACCGGAATGTGACATTGCCGAAGTAGTTACAGATTTTTAATGATCAGATTAAATCCCCTGAGTCTGCCAGTAGTGCCCAACAAGGGATGGGGCAGAGGTGGACAGATCCCGCATTGCAGGCGGGTGATTTCACCACTTACCACCATTTTGATATTTGACAAAAAGGCAAGCATCCCTGATAATAGATTTGACCGTAATAGCTAGTTTCCACCTGTTCTATCAATTCACTTTCGCTGTTAGTACCCAACATCGCTGCTTGTTGGGGTCGTTCTGCTCTGCTAACCCTATACCCCACGATCCTTAGCCTTTGGCGGCAGTGATAGAGCAGGATCTAGGGAGAGTTCCACCGCTGTACCGCTGCTTATTTGTGTCCCTCCTTACAAGACCAGGAGAACCGCCATGAGCCAAACCCTCATCTGTTCGCACTGCGGAGCCACCAATCCCAGCAACTCGCAGTATTGTGACCAATGTTCGCTGCCTTTAACGGCCGGCGTGGCAACGGTGACGCTGGGGCCGGGCGGGCAACCCGTGGGCGGGCCGGCCGCCGCGCATACGGCCCGTAGGGCTGCCGCTATGCCTACAGCGGCTCCAGTTAGCCGGCCGGTCGGGCCGATCCCCAGCGTGCCCAGCGTAACGGTGTCGCCGAGCAGCTCGGCGGGCCCGCCGATCGGCGCAACGACCCGTCACCTGCCGCCCGCCACGCTGCCAAGCACTGCCCCGCGCGGGCGCAGCCGCCTGCTACCGATCCTGCTGATTGGGGGGGCGCTGCTGGCGGTTGTGCTGTTCCTCGGCTTGGGGTTAGGCATGGGGATGGCGATATTTAGCAACTTGGGCAACTCTGCCAAGAGTGATAGCCCGACGGCGCTGCCGGCTGCTCAATCTAACGCGGCAATCCAGGCTAACCAACACACCGCGACGGCCCTAGCCCAACGCGCCGACGATTTACAAGGAACCGTCACTGCACTGGCCGCCGCTGGGGTCGGGGAGCGCGCTAGCGCTACTGCCCACGCCGGCGCGCTAGCCGCCGACGTAGCTGCGGCCGCCGCCACTGCCGGGCAAGTGACCGCCGAGGCGGTGCAGGCGGCGGATCAGGCGCGGGCAGCGCAAGCAACGCAACAGACGACCGCCGCCCAACTGCCGCCGACGGTTGCTGCGGTCGCCACTGTCGCCCTGCCGCCGACAGTTGGCGCGGTCGCCATCGTTCCGAGCGTTGCGCCGGCCGCCGATGTTGCGGCCACGCAGCAGGCGGCTGCCGCGCAAGCAGCCGACGCACAGGCCACTGCGCGGCAACAAGCCGCCCTGAGCCTACAGCGCACGACGACCGCCGGCGAGAGCCAACAGTTGCACCAGCAGCAAACCGCTACCACGGTCGCCGCCCAGCAGACTCGCCTAGCCGTGCGAAAGGTTGCCGTGCAACAAACCGCCGCCGCGCAACAGGCTGTGCAGCAAGCGGACCAACAAGCCGCACAACAAGCGGCGGCGCAGCAAGCGCTGGCGGCGCAGTTGGCGGCCGCGCAGGACCAGGCGGCGCAGGAACGAGCCGCGCAACAGGCGACGGCAGATGCCGTCCAGCAGGCGGGCCGGGAGGCCGCTGCCCAACAGACTGTCGCGGCGCAAGCGGCGGCGCAAGCGGCGGTGCAAGCGACCGCGCAGGCGCAAGCGGCGGCACAAGCGGCGGCGCAAGCGACCGCGCAGGCGCAACAAGCGGCTGACCAGCGGGACCAACAAGCCACGCAAGCCGCCCGTAGCGCCGCGACCGCAACGGCAGGCGCACTAGCTGCCGCGCAAGCGGCCCAGCAAGCGGCGGCGCAAGCGGCCACGGTTGCGGCGCAGCAGACGCAAGCCGCGTTAGAAGCGGCGCGTCCGGTGGCAACGGCCACGGCAGATCGCAATAGTTGTAATGGGCTACCGCCGGCTCAGAATGCTGTGGCTGATCCTGCTTGTGGGCACCCAAAGATCCAGTTTACGCTGTCGGCGCGGGGGTTTAGTCCGGGCGAAGTGGTCGCGATCCGCCCCATTGACCCCAGCGGTAAAGAAAGCAGCAACTATTCCCAAGAAAAGCACGCAGACGGCAACGGCAACATCTGCTGTCCGCTATGGGGTTGTAACGACTGTGATCTCGGCATTTGGACCTTGCGCTTCGAGGGTCAGAGTGGGCAGCGGGCGTATGCCTATGTTAAAATTGTGCCCTAAGCGCTACCCTGCCTCAGACGCGCATGGTCTTCCACTTGCCTTGCCGCCAGCGCCAGCCGATGAGCGCGGCGCGCACGGCGGCATCGGCGACATAGACCAGGTAGATGCCCTGCAGGCCCAACCCTAAGGGGATGCCCAGCAGCCAGCCGATGGGCAGGCGCACCAGCCAGATGCCGATGGCGGAGGTGATCATGGGGAAGCGCGTGTCGCCCGCGCCGCGCAAGCCGCCCGACAGCACATTCATGATCGCCATAAACGGTTGGTTGAAGGCGATAATCCGCAACACCTCCGATCCCAGTTTGATCACCTGCGGGTCGGTGGTGAAGAGGGTCATCAGCGGTTCGGAGAAGACGGCGAAGGCCAGCCCGGCTAGGCTCATCTGGACAAACGCGCTCCACATGGCGAATTGCGTGGCCGCTTCGGCTTGGCGCACCTTGCCCGCGCCCAACGCCTGCGCGACGAGCGTGGTCGCGGCCATGCCGAAGCCGAAGCCGGGCATCAGCGAGAGCATCACGATGGTCATGCTGACGCGCTGGGTAGCGTAGGCTTGCGTGCCCAGGCTGATCACGATCACGCCGTAGAGCGTCACGCCCAGCGAGAAGAAAAACTGCTCCAGCGCCGTAGGAATGCCGATTTTGAGCATCCGCCGGATCAGATCCGTATTCACGGCCCAGTCGTGCCGCCCGCGTAGGGTCAGCGTTTGGCGCGAACGCCAGAAGACGGCGATCAACAGCCCGCAGCCGACCAGACGCGCGAGGTTGGCGGCCCAGGCCGAGCCGGCCACGCCCAGCGCCGGGATGGGGCCGAAGCCGTAGATCAGCCACCAGGCAGCGATCCCATTGATCAGGTTGATGAAGCCGGTGATCAGCATCGGCGTGCGCGTGTCGCCTGACCCGCGCAGCGCAGCCGACCCGGCGAACATTGCGGCCAGCAAGGGGGTCGCCAGCGCGGTGATCTGGATATAGACGGTGCCCGCCGCCACTGCCGCCGGGTCCATGCCCAGCCAGCTCATAAAGGCCGCCCCGCCGATAAACAGGATCGCGCCCACGACCACCGACAGGGCCAGCGCCACCAAGATGGATTGCTTGAAGGCGGCCCGCGCTTCTAGCGGGCGGCGCGCGCCGATGGCCCGACCAATCAGCACCGTGCCGCCCATCGTCACGGCGGACAGCAGCGTGGTGACCAGCCAGACCAGTTGCTGCGCGCCACCCACGCCGGCCAGTGCGTCGGTGGTCAGGTGGCCGACCAGCGCGGTGTCTACCACGCCGATCATGGTTTGCAGGAAGTTTTCGACGATCACCGGCCAAGCCAGATTTGCCACTTGCCGCCGGATGCCTTTGCGTTCGGCCTGCGTCAGCGGCTCATCCTCTCGTGAGGGCGTGGGCCCCAGCGCGCTGCGGGCGGCAATCGCCTGATCGCTCGCCAATTCCGCGCCGGCTAGGACTGCCGGGTCATCCGGGGCTGCGCCCGGTTGCGGCTCGGCCAAGGGGCGGCCCCAGCCCTCGGCGGGCCGCACCGTGGGCTGGGTCTCCGGCAACGTCACACTCGCCACCGTATACGGGGATAATTTCTTGCTTGCCACGCTACTCTCCTGTTGCCGATCAGCATCCTTGCGGGTTCTGCGTTACTCTCACGCTTACGTAAATGTTACTGTAGTATAGCGGATTAGGCGGGCTTTTGGATCGGTCTTAAGGCGGAACCTCGGAATGCGGAATGCGGAATGCGGAATGCGAATAGGTAGGTAACTCGTCGGTCTGTGATCTTGCCTAGTGCTACCGAACGGACGGCAACACGGAGGCACGGAGACACGGAGATTTTGTAGAGTGCAGTAGTTGTGAGGAATGGGGAATGGGGAATTATAGGGTAGCGGCTACGCAGATGCCGTACACCTCAGTGGGGTGGGGCATCCGTGGGCAATGCTATAGTCTTTCAGAAAACGAGGCCGTTTATGTGGCGTTGTAGTGGTAGGTTAGGGGATTACACAGGGTTGTTCAGTTTGCCTGCAACGGAGCGCAGCAGCACCGCATTGGTCGCGACGATGATACTCGACACCGACATGAGCAGGGCCGCGATTTCGGGCCGGATCTGCCAGCCCAGACTGCTGTAGAAGAGGCCGGCGGCGACCGGGATTGCCAGCACGTTGTAGATGCTGGCCCAGAACAGGTTTTGCTTCATCTTGACGACGGTCGCGCTGGATAGGATCAGCGCCCGCACGATGTCGAGGGGGTCACTCTTCATCAGGACGATGTTGGCGGTCTCAATCGCCACATCCGTGCCGGCTCCAATGGCGATACCGATATCGGCGGTTGCCAATGCGGGCGCGTCGTTCACGCCGTCACCAACCATTGCCACCTTCTTGCCTTCCGCTTGTAGTGCGCGCACATAGCGCGCCTTGTCGGCGGGCAGCACCTCGGCGTAGTACCGCTCAATGCCCAGTTCACGCGCGACCGCCGCCGCCGTGCGGGCGTTGTCGCCGGTGATCATCACCGGCTCAATGCGGCGCGCCTTGAGTAGCGCGATAGTCTGCTGCGCGTGCGGCTTCACCGTATCGGCCACTGCAACGATCCCGACAGCGCGACCATCCACCGCCACGAACATGGGCGTGCGCCCGGCATCGGCGAGTTGGCTGGCTTGCGTGGCAAGCGGCGCGGGGATGGCTATCTGGTGCTCGTCGAGCAGTCGTCCGTTGCCGACCAGCACCAGCCGCCCTTCGACGGTGGCACGTAGTCCGCGCCCGGTGAGCGCCTCGAAGGCGCTAGGTTGATCGAGCCGCCAATAACGGCATCGCCGGTCTGTTTTGCCACCGGCAGGCTCTCGCCCGTCACCAGCGCCTCGTTGATATTGGTCGCACCCGCCGTCACCACACCGTCTACCGGCAGTTTGTCGCCGGGGCGGATGCGGATGAGATCGCCGACCACCACATCAGCGGTGTTGACCTGGACTTCCTGCCCGCCGCGGATCACCGTCGTCTGCGGCGGCACCAAATCGAACAGCGCGCGCAGCGACTCGGTGGTGCCCTTGCGGGAGCGCATCTCCATCCAATGGCCGAATAGCACGAAGGTGACCAGCATCGCCGCCGCGTCGAAGAAGGTATCTGTGCCGCCCGTGATAGTGATATACGCGCTGAACAGGTAGGCGGTCAGCACGCCGGTGGCGATCAGCACGCTCATATCCAGGCTGCGCGCCCGCAGTGCGCTAAAGGCTCCGCCCACAAACATCCAGCCCGCCCAGAAGACAATCGGCGTGGTGAGGAGGAGCAGCAGCCAGTTGACGGGGATGGGCGTGGGCAAGGTGCGGTGCAGCAGGCCGGCCCCCAATTGCGAGTAGAGGATCACCGGCACAGTGAGGAGGAGCGCGACAAAAAAGCGGGTACGTATATCCGCCTCCATCGCCTTTGCCATCGCCGGGTCGGACATATCATGGCTCATACCGCCCTGCGGCATCGGGGTATGATCCATACCTGCCATCATGCCATGATCGCTGCCCGTCGGCGGCATAGCCGGCAGCGGACTGCCGTCAGCCCGCGCCTGTGGCAGGTCGGCAGCAGCTTTGCGGCTCGCCGTTACATCGTGGTGTGTTTTCATAAACGCTGCACCCATCATCCGGTGCTTGCGCGTTGCGCTGGTAGCGATTCCTTTGCGGGCGCGGTTAGGCCGCCCGCCGCGCATGGCGCAGCAGCAGTCCGGCACCCAGAGCTAGGTTCCCCACGATTAACAGCAGCGCCGTCCATACAGTGAGCGGCGCGCCCGTCTGCGGCAACGCACCCGCGCTCAGCGGGCTGCCCGCCCCGGCGATCACCTTGCTGAAGGTAGCCGTCTCGCCGTTGACGACGGCAGTAACTGTGTACGTCCCATCGGGCAGGTAGAGGTTGCCGCCGAAGTGCGTATCTTGCTTACCCACCTGAACATCGTACATCGCCATCACAGGCTCCAAGCTGCGTGTAGCGCCCGTTGTGTCGTTCTTGAGGGTGATCATCGGCATCTGATCCGTGATCACCGCCCCGCTGGTCTTGTTGACAATCGCAATTTCGAGGTGGTGATTGACCGGACGGCCCTGGTCTGTCTCCGACATCGCCGGCATTGGCATCCCCGGCATCGCCACCTGGACTTCACCCGCTTGTGCGCCCGCCGCTTGGTCGGGCAACAGCATCGCCGCTGCTGCCCCGAAGGTGAGGGTGATCCCATACTGCGCCGTTGTCTGCGTCTGCTTCGTCTCACCGGGGGCTGCTAACGCCGGACGCGCCAAGCAGCTGCACAGCAGTACACCCAGGCCCAGCAGGAATCCCGTCCTAATCCGCATCATGGTAATCTCCTATTCACTTGGTGACGGTTTGGCAGTCTGTTAGGCTATTATCTACTAAGCTAGTATAGGTGATTGGCGCTGTCTTGTCAAACCTGCCCGACTCTTGATTCACCCCTCGTCAGCGGGAGTCAGAGGCGTGAACCAGGAGTCGGGCAGGCGGGCGGCACGAGAGCGCACGATGGCCTGGGCGACGGCACCGGCTTGGCGACCGATGACGTAGAGGGTGCCGAGCAAGCTGTCGTACCAAAAGCCGACAAGGTAGAGGTTGGGGGCTGGGGCAGCACTGATCTGGAGGCGGGTCTTTTTCTCATCGGGCGGCTGGATCGTCGCGGCCAGGTAGTCGAGCGCGGGGCGATAGCCGGTCGCCAGGATCACCGCGTCGAAGGAGCGAGAGGTGCCGTCCGTGAAGCACACGCCGTCGGCGGTGAAGCGGGCTAGGCCGGGCGCGATCTGCACCCGGCCGGCGCGGATGAGATCGAGCAGTTCCAGGCCGATCACCGGGAAGCTGTCGGCGGGGCCGACCGGCAGGCCGAGCGTGCCCAGTGTGCGGCGCGTGCGGCGGGCCGTCAGGCGGCGGATCGCCCCGACCCACGGCGCGGGTAGGCGGCTGAGGCCCACGGCGAGATAGCTGGTCGGGATGCCGGCGGTTAGGCGCGGCACGATGGTGATGCCGCTACGCACCGCGACGGTGACGGAGCGGGCGCTGGTTGCCACATCGCGGGCGATCTCCGCGCCGGAGTTGCCCAGGCCGACCACCAGCACATCCTGCCCGGCGAAGGGCGCGGCGGTCCCATAGGCGGCGCTATGCAGCAGCCGACCCGCGTAGTCGGCCATACCGGGTAGGGGCGGCGTGT
>JALYUO010000824.1 GCA_030853735.1 Chloroflexota bacterium | reverse complement strand
GGCCGATGCCGGGGATCGCCAGAGCGCCGAGGCCGACCAGCAGGCCGCCGAGCGCGCCGAGCAGGCCACCCGTGGTCGCGCCCGCCGCTGCGCCTTCGCCGGCTTTGGTGCCGGTATCGGCGGCCAGGTTCGACGCGCCCTCTTTGTTCTGCATCAGGATGCCGATGTCTTCCCCACGGAAGCCGGCGGCCTTCAAGGCTTCGATGGCCCGCTGGGCCTGCATCCGGTCACTGAACACGCCAACAACAGTCTCACGTTGCATAGTACGATTTGCCATGATGATCAAGCTCCTTTATTACTAATCAGCGGTTACGCTATACGGTCGGTTACGACTCGGTTGCTACGGCTGCCCTAGTGCTGAGGGGAACGGCCCGCTAACGGTCCGTGGCCCCTGGCGCGCCGGGTGCGCCGTGCGCTTCTAGCCCTTGTTGCGTAATTTCCACTTCCTCACGCTGCACGGGTTCACTAAAATGCTGGGTCGTGGTTTGCAATCGTTTGGTGATTCGCACTTCCTCGACCAGTACACGTCGCTTCATGACTACCAGTTCCTCATGGATCACCGGCACAATCAGCGTATTGCCGTCCTGGCGCGGGGCCAGGGTTTCGCCGTCGGCCAGCACGCGGTTCACCGGCACGCGCTCGACCGTTGCCTCTTCATATTGCACCGGCACATCCAGATCCTGGTTGACGGTCCGCACGGTTTTGCGGATTTCCAGGATACCGGCCTGCTGCCACTGTTTGGTGGCGGTGAGGGTCTCCTCGATCACCGGCACGGTCAGTGATTGCCCGGCGGCGAGTTCGGTGATGCCGGCGGTTGGCCCTGCGGTAGTCGCGGTCGTCGCCACGGTTTCCAGTTGCGTGGTCGCTTGCCCAGCGGACTGACCCAGGCGGGTCGCCTCTTCGCAAGCAACGTTCAACAGGATCGTGTTGCCCTGCACCTGCGTAACCAAGCGCGCCGGGATATGCAACAATTGTGCGCCGGCGGCTGGTGCGTCAGGCCGCACGACAAGCACCGCGTTGTCGCCGCTACCTTGCACGTTGGTCAGGGTGCCGAGCCGAGTGCCCAGACAGTCCACGATCATGCCGACTTGGTATTGCTGTGTTACCATTGCATCCTCTCTTAACGGGCTGTGCCCGCGCTATAGGTGAGCCGGTGGAACCGCAACTACAGCGCACTACCGTTCTCTTGCTGGAATATTCTAAAGCAAATCTTGTGCCAGACCCCTGCGGCGGGCCAAACTTAGCCACACTCTTGTAGTCGCTATGCACCCCCTGCCGCTGTACGGCCGACAGGAGGTTGCACAATTAGGCCGCTTGCCAGTGGCGTGTTGCCGTTTGACTATACGACCGGCATTCCTGGCTGCCGCTCGCGCGCGCCCAGAAAACCGCCACCAATTGCGGCCGCCGCCGCTAGGCCGAGCGAAAGCAGCGTGCCCCAGGCCCCTTGACTGGTGGCATCGGCCGCTTTCTTCTGTGTGTCGGGGGTGATGCTGTTGGCAACAGCTTGGGCCGTCGCCTGTGCGCCGGTCAACACTTGTTGGCCGCCCGCTTGCACTGTAGCCTGCACACCAGGATTGGTGGCCGCTTGCCCGGCAGCCGGAGCCGCCGCCTGGATCGCGGTGCCGGCGGCGCTACCTGCGGCACCAAGCAAGCTACCGACTCCACTGCTCAACAGGTAGAGCAGCAGTGGGATGGCGACAAACCAGACCATTGCGCCGTTAAGGATGCCATTGCTGTGCCCGCCGACCGCCGCCGACCGAGCTGCCAGCCAGCCACCAACACCGAAAGCGATCAATGCGCTAATCGCGCCCCAGATCCCTGCGCCGAGACCCAGGTTGCCCAGCGAGGCACCAGGCGTGAAGGTCGCCGCACCAATGGCAAGGCCCAGCACGGTGAGGGTCGCCAGGGTGGACAGCGCGGCGAACAGACCTGCGAGGATCGGCCCCCAGCGTACCAAGTCAGTCGGGCGCGCGGGGGGAGCAGCCATTACGGTATTGTCCAC
>JALYUO010000799.1 GCA_030853735.1 Chloroflexota bacterium | reverse complement strand
TCGCGGTCTTTGGCGGCGCTGAAGGCGTTGACAAACTGATCGACCGGCTCCAGCTTTTTGGCGCTCCAGCCGGTCACGCTGACCACGATCAGCGGGCGACCGCCGACGGAGAGGAACAGGCTGCGCTTCACCCAGAAAAAGTAGCTGGCGAGGGTGAATAGGCCCAGCACGATCAGCGGAATGGCGATCAGCAGGGGGCTGGCCTGGAAAAACTCGCCCAATTGCCACGCAATGCCCGGTTGGGTCAGGCCGACATAGGCGGCGGCGGCTCCCGCGCCCAGGCTGATCAGGCCGATCAGGAACATCCAGCCGCCGGAGCGTTCGGTGACGGTGCCGACAGCATCCACATCGCGCAGGAAGGTGGCGCGTAGGATCGTCGGGGCGTAGAGGATGGCGCGGCGCGTGGTCAGATAGAGCGCGCCCAGTTGCATCAGCACTTCTTCGCCGGGCAACAGCACCAGTGCGCCGGTGGGCGGCTTGGCCGTTGTGGTGGGGGGGGGCGCGGCCACCGGAGCCGCTAACACCACCGGCGGCGTGACCACCGGGGGCGCAGTCGGCACCATCGGCAGCGCGGCGGGGGTGACGGTTGGGGGGTTAAAGGGCGGCGTGGTGGCTGCGACCGGCGGAGGCACTGCATCTGGTGCCCAGAATCGGCGTGGCGCTTCCACTGGAACGGCTAGCGGATCGGCGGGCGGTAGCTCAACCACCGGCGCACTCTCCGGCGCAATCACGGTGCCGGGGGGAGCCGACTCCGTTGGCAGCACCGTAGTGGCCCATGACCCCGCAGGGCGCACCGGCAACGGGCCTTCGCCATTCCCATTGCTGGGCGGGCGGAAGGACGCATCGGCATCGAGCCGTGCCCGGTCTATGCCTGCCGCCGCGCCCGCCGGATCTACCGGTGCCGTCGCCATTTCCACGGTCGCTGATCCCCCCACTGCCTCGCCGTCGCCTGTGCGCGGCTCCTCATTCGCGTTGCCCACCATGCCTGTCGTGCCCTCTCTGGGTAGATTTCCGGTCGTTGGCTACTCCGGCATTATACCCGTCGCTTCCCAACTGTGTCAACCGAATGCGGAATGCGGAATGACGACTATAGTCCAGTCGCCATTCCGCATTGAGTATTTGGGATTATCTGTTATGCCGGGCTGTATAGCCGTTACTTGTTAAGGAGCTGCGATCCGAGTGACGACGGGCAAAACTGTAAGGTTTGGCACCGGAGTTCCGTAGCGTGTAATCGCCTTGTAGATTTGTGTGGCGTTCGGTGTGACGTACTTGGCACTGTCGCTAATAAACTCAGCACTGTACTGCGGCTGCGAGACCGTTGCGCTTTTGGCCGCATTACTCGGCGGAGCAAAAAGAGAGACCAGCATAGCGGTTAGCAGGAGGACGACAAGCACCACTCCCCCACTTAGCCAAATCACTCTTGCTCTCACTGGTCGTTTTGTCTCATTATTCATAAGTATTCCTCCCGAATCACTAGATGACTGGCACTCGGCTAGAACCGTTGGCTCATGGGGTTTTAGAGGTGAAACCTCTAATCTTATAGATGCGGTCTTCACCTCTAAACCCATCCCGCATTCCGCATTCCGCATTCGGCCTACCAGCCGTAGCGTTCCTCGTGCCAGGGATCGCCGCGCATATGGTAGCCGGCCTCTTCCCAGAAGCCGGGCGCGTCCTTTGCCATAAACTCGAGGCCGCGCACCCATTTGGCGCTTTTCCAGAAGTAGAGATGGGGCACGACGAGGCGCAGCGGCCAGCCGTGTTCCAACTCCAGCTCGTGACCCTCGGCTTTGTCGGCAAAGATCACATCGTCGCGCAACAGGTCTTCAATAGGCAGGTTGGTGGTGAAGCCGTTCTCGGCGTGGATCATCACGAACTTCGCGTCGGGCTTCAACTTGACGCTTTTCATCACTTCCTTGAACGGCACGCCCTCGAAGTTGAGGTCCAAGCGCGTCCAGCGGGTGACGCAACTGATGTCGCGGGTCAGGCTGATCTTGGGCTGGGCCTGGAACTGCTCCCAGGTCCAGGTGACGGGCTGTTCGACCAGCCCCCAGATGCGAAAGTTCCAATCTTCCAGCCGGCGATGGGGCACCGGGCCGTAATGCAGCACCGGCCACTTCTCGGTCAGCGTCTGGCCCGGCGGCAGGCGCTGTTTCAATTCGTCGGGGTTATAGCGGCTCTTCGCACCGCGCCCGAACAGGTCAAACATAGGAGCCTCCTGGGGGTTAGGGGTCAGGTATCAGGTATCAGATCTTTAGGGTCAGGTCTTAGCGTTCATCGCCTGATGCCTGATACCTGATACCCGCTGCCTCGTCGCCTCGTTACCTCGTTACCTCGTCCCTACCGGTTGCAGATCGGGATTGTCGCAGGCCCGCCGCCCGATTTTTGCCATATCATACCACTCGCCGTTGATTCTTACCTTTACAACGTCGGCGGTGTAATCATTAGATGTACCATTGTGGCTGCTGTTTTCGAGCAGCGAGGAACCGACCCCATAGGCATCCACCGGCACGGCCAGATCCTCGAACTTGCGGATTTTTTCGGGGGTGAAGCCGCCGGTGACAACGATCTGCACGTCGCGGCACCACTGCGCGGCGGGGGCAATCCAGGCGGCGGGCAAATCCCAGGCGGTGTAGGCGTGGTCCAGGGCTTCGCGCAAGATAAAGACCAAGCGCGGGTTCACGCCCATGTCGAGCGCCCGGTCGCCCAACGGCGGCACACTGCGGTCGCGGAGCGTGCCGCCGGTGTCGGCGCGCACGCCGGTCAGCTTGAACTTGCGCGCTTCCTCGGTCTGCCCAGCCTCCGTCAGAGCCCGCCACCGCGCAAACATCACCGCCATCACCCGCAGGCTGGTGCCCACACAGTCGTTCTCATAGTCCACCAGGGCGATGCGCGGCACCTGGGGTGGGCGGGTGGCGGCGAAGGCCAACACGGTCTCGGCGGTGTCGCCCAGGAAGCAGGCAATGGCCGCGTGGGCGATAGTGCCGCCGCCCGCGCCGCCCCACCAGTCGCCCTGTGCATCGGTCGAGATCGAGCCAGTGTAGCCACCTTGCGAGTCGCGGTTGTAGCGTTGTACCGCCATGTGATAGGCATAGCCGTCGGCGGCCTGGATCTCATGAGCATCAAAGCGCGCCGGGAAAAACAGCACGTCGCGCCCGCCCGCTGCTTTGAGCGTATTATAGACGTTGGTGGCGATGCGCGAACCGCGCGTGAGCGTGCCCAGCGTCGGCGTTTCGAGCAGCGCGAAATCGCGGTAGCGCCCGCGTACACGAATCACCGGGGCCACTTGGCGCGGGTCGCCCCCATAAGCTGCGAGGTTGCCGTCCTGCACCGCCTGCACTTCCATCTGGTCCCAGGTGGAGACAAACTGATCGTGTTCATCGAAATAGCCGGTGCAGAGTTCCAGCATTGCCAGCGCTTTGTCCACGCCGACGACAATGGAATAGGGCGCGCGCCGGGTGAACCATTGCATTTCGACTTCGATATTGCCGATGTCTATGTTCGCCAGATCCACGCCGAGGTCGCTCAGATCCGGGTTCTGCCCGCCGAAGCGATAGCCTTGCACGGCCAAATCGGTTAGCACGCGCACGATGTTGTCGAAATATTTGTCGGAATACCAGCCGCGCCGCATCCGCTCCACATCCAGCTTAAACACGTCGGCGGGAATCCGCTTGCCGTCGAATAGGCTCATGAGCGACCATCCTCTCGTGGGGTTATTGCCATAACGTAGCATATCCGCCGGAGCCTGTCAAACGGTGGCGGAATTGCACCGCGAAGACGCGAAAGACGCGAAGATTCTAAATAATGGAATCCTTTGTGTTCTTTGTGTCTTTGTGGTGCAAAAGCGTGATGCCTAGATCTCAGGAATCGGATCTTGACAACGGCGGCGGCCCGTTGCTATAATGATGGGGACAACTGAATGCGTACCGACTGTGAACAGAACGAGTAGCCGCCCCAGCGGGGGCCCAGAGAGCCGGCCAGGGTGGAACGCCGGACTCAGCGCGGGCGGCAAATGGATCTGGGAGTCGCGCACCGAACGGGCACATCGCCTCAGTAGACTGCGCCGGGCTGCTCCTCCGTTAGTGGGAGCCGGGTATGGCGCTCCTCTAGGAGCCAGGGTACTCGTAATGAGCGTCGCGCCGGCCATGCAGCCGTAACGCGGCGGAATTAGGGTGGCACCACGAGCCGGCTTCGGCCCTCGTCCCTTGCAGGGGACGGGGCTTTTTTATTGCTTATTAGGCATCAGGGGTCAGGGGTCAGGGGTCAGGGG
>JALYUO010000842.1 GCA_030853735.1 Chloroflexota bacterium | reverse complement strand
TCCGCAATCCGCAATCCGCAATCCGCCGACCTGGGGCAGGTGCTGACCGGCTGGGCGCAAGTGGGCGACGGCCTGCGAAAGCGCAGCGAACTGCGGTTGCAAGCCTTTTTGCGTGCCGGGGTGCCCGTGCGGCTGGAAGGCGACGTGGTGATCATCGGCTTCCCGTCCAGCCACGGCATCCACCGCGAAGCCTTCGAGCAGCCTAAAAACCGCGCCCTGGTCGAGAGCGTGATGGCCGAGGTCTTCGCCCACCCCTACCGCCTGCGCTGCATCCCCATGACCGACGAAGAGATCAACCACGCCACCGCCCGCGCCACACCATCGCCCGCCCCCCCCGCGCCCGCCCAGGCCCGCGCGCAAAAAGCCCGCGCCATCCTCGACGAGGATTAGCGCGCACCCTGCCCGCGCTCATGCGCTGATCGGCGTAGTGGCTGGCGGGGACGTACCGCACGCCCCCAGCACCACCCCCGCCAACGCTAGGCTGAGTGCCGTCACCGACCCACCTCAGCGGGCACTAGCGTGGGGGTCTGCACAGGCGGGGTGGCATAGACGAGACAAGGTGAGTGGCAAGGTAGAGAGCTAAGGGCTAGAAGGGCACATTGCGCGCCCCCAATAGCGCACTTCAAGCTGCGGTGGACTGACCGTGTTGTAAGTCTTAAAACTGATCCACACGAAATCCGACACATGATAACGGAGACTCGCGCCTATTCCGCTCGCTTGATCCCACACTGGAACTACAACGCTAACGTGGCTTGTGCGAAGATCCGTCAGGGCCATACTAGCCGGGCCGCTCAATACCGGAAGACGACCCTGAACCCATTTCCCCACTGCCAGCGTGTGATCGGCAAGATTGTCGGGATTGCGGTAAGTCGCACTATCGCCGGGCAACATAAAGCTATGCGCCAACACTGTGTCACTTAAATCTCCGGCCCACGTTAGCCAACCGACGCTGTCGTTAGCTGTTCCGATGAGGCTGCTACTAATTACAGCGCGCGTTTGCAATCCTGTCACCGCGTCCGCCTGGATGGTCAAAGGCATTATGGGACAAAGTCCGGCTGTCTCCCAAGCCCGTGTCTCTAAATTAAAAACAAACGGCGGATTCGGTGTGTCTTGATGTTGGGTGGTCAGTACCATACGCGGCCAGTTAACGTAGGACATATAGAGCAATCCAGGGCTACCTGGTACCGGATAGGTTTGGCGTGGCCCTAAATCATGTAGATCCTGGGTGGCTGTATACACTTGCAGCCAACTCTGCGTAGGATCGGTCTGTAATGCTTGGGAGGCAACAAACAAATAATCGCTACCTCGATGATCTGACCAGCAACCCCCACTTATATACTTCCGGTCGCCACCCGCGCAATCACCGCTAAAGCCGGGAGCAGGAGTGAGCGCCGGCTCTAGCGTAGGAATCGGTATGGAGGTGATAGTAGGCCAATGGTTACCCGCCGTGCGCGTAGCTTGGTCCGCTTGTATAAGTGCGATTTTGGTCGCTGAGGTACCATTTTGTGTGGGAGTCTCGGCTGGTGTAGATACTGAAGTCGCTGTCGTTGGAATTATTGTTTGTGTTGCACCTGTAGTCGCAACATTACCGGTAGTCTGACACCCAGTAATCAGAGAACACGTAGCCAATATCACTACTGTCTCTGTTAGAGTAATAATACAGTGTTGCCGCTGACGAAATTGGGCATTATTCATGAAAAATCCTCCATCAAAACGATCAGTCGTTTGTCGCACGGTATATATGAATCTGGTTTTATGGTTGATATATTATATCAGTGCTCAGATCCAACCCCTGTTGTGGTGGTAGGTCAGGATTAGGTAGTCCTTGCGGTGTATTTGGCGAACTAATCATATCAGCAAGTCCCTGCCATCCGACACTAGGAGGCAAGAATGGGCAATTAGCACCACAGTTATAAACACTCCATTGCGGGACACAATCCTGTGGTCCAGGGTGACACGCTACATCAAATCTCGGTTGTACTCGCACACGCTGTGGAACAGGAGTACAAGGTGTCGTTGTAGGTGCAGCTCCACAACCTGTCATCGCTCCTGATATATACATTGTGTCATTTTGCTTTTGCGTGGCATACCATCTTACGTTGTACCACTCGTATGGAATGCGTACAAAGTAGGTTTGTGGTAGCGCTCGTGCGGTCTGTAGTTGCCATGTAATATGATAGACCCGGCGAAAAACCTCCAGATCCACAGCAGTCCAGGTGCTTGGGTTGTCAATTCGCTTACAGTCTTCACAGCTGCCAAAATTATAAACAGGAAGATTGTTACTCAGGATCTGGACGATGTTGTAGCCCCCTATCCAGCTCAATGTTCCCTCTCCTGTTTCAGGCACTGAGTAACGAGTCCATATATCTGCTTCATTATCTTGTATAGGGGTCGGATTGGGACATGGGCCACGGCGACCCGAAACACTGTTTCTACAATCAAGTAAGACAGATCCATAGTATTCCGTGTCAATAGCACCTGCTACGCTAATACTGGGGATCAGTCCACGATTCTTCAATCCTGTTCGAATGTCATTTACCATTCTTGACCATGCTTGACCATGTGCTTGAGTAAGATCCTCATTGTCTCGCCAGGGATCGCGAATTGTGTCAGATCGTGCGGAGTTACTTACTCCTACTGCAATTATTAGATTTGCTGGACCCAATAACGGTTCTGGGCCTATACAAAGGCTCGGGTTTGCATAACCTTCTGCGTATGCAAGTACCATATCCACAATGTTATTAGTTGTCACTTTAATTGC
>JALYUO010000751.1 GCA_030853735.1 Chloroflexota bacterium | reverse complement strand
CCGGTGATGAGGGCCAGGCCGCCACCCATGCAAAAGCCGACCACAAACGGCGCAGTGCCCCCCTGCGTGCGGAGATGGTCCCGCACGGCGGTGACATCGGCCAGGATGCCGGCGGGTTGGATCTGTTGGACATGGGGCATGAACTCAAACGAGTCGTCGCGGGCGGTGAGGCCCGCCGTGCGGCCAAAGTAGTCCCAGGCGACGGCACGCACGCCGACGGCGGCGAAGCGCAGGGCAAGGTCTCGGTAGAACCCGTGCAGCCCGCGAATATCGGGATAAATGATCACTTGGGCGTGGCTCGGCCCGTCGAGGTGGGCCGCGTAGGCGGCAAACCGGTTGCCGTCGGCGGCGGTCAGCACTAAGTCTTCGCCGTGCGCCGGTCCAGCTGCGCCCGGCGGGTGCGGCGGGCGGGCATTGTCGCTGTAACACATGGGGATGGTCTCCTCTAGCTCCCGGTGATCAGTTGTCTCGTCTATGGTAGCATTGGGTCGCCGGGCTGTCAAGCCTACCTACTTAGTCTTGCAGATAATGATTCGGCAAAGCGGTTGGCCCCGCCCCCTCCTCTGCCATCATTGCTGGATTCTTATCTGCCAGACTATAACTCCCATTCAGGAGCGGCGGTAGGCCCATTCCGCAGGGTGCGCCTACCGCCGTTGTGCCTTAGCGCGCTAACGCGGTTGGGCAGTTGGGGAAGAAAGCATTACTGATAAACTTAGCCGTCTGACCGCGCGTGACCGGGTTAGTGGGCCGGAAGTAGAGACCGGGGCACGGCTCCGGGTTGCCGCATGAGTAGCCACTGACGATGTTGTGGGCGTAGACCCGCTCGATGAACCCCCAGAACACATCCGTTGGCGGCACATCATTGAATGTTTGCCGGCTGGCCGGGATCGGATCACTATACCCCCGTGCGCCGGCGACGAACTTGGCCGTTTGGCCGCGCGTCACCGCTGCGCCCGGTTGGAAGCAGGGCACGTCGTTGGGGCAGTGCCCGGCATCCGTGTAGCCGCCGATCACGCCGTGGGCATAAGCCCGCTCGATGAAGAGCCAGAAGGTGCTGCCCGGCGGCACGTCGCCGAACGTTTGTCGATCCGCCGGGATCACGTCCGTGTAGCCTGCGCTGCCCGCGATAAACTTGCTCATCTGGCCGCGCGTGACGTTGGCTCCTGGTTGAAAACAGGGTGCGCCGTTGGGGCAGTGGCCCGCGTCGGTGTAGCCGCCGACAATCGCTTGGCAGGTCAGACAGCGGATATTGCTGTAGAACGTACTGCCGGGCGGCACATCGCTGAATTGGAGGGGGCAGGCGGTCGCGGTCGCGGTGGTCGTCACCGTCGCTGTACCGGTGGCCGGCAGCGTGGCGCTGGGGAGTGGGGTGCGCGTCACTGTAGCGACCGCCGCTGTGCCGGTGGCCGGCAGCGTGGCGCTGGGGAGTGGGGTGCGCGTTAGCGTGGCGACCGTCGCTGTGCTGGTGGCCGGCAGCGTGGCGCTGGGGAGTGGGGTGCGCGTCACCGTCGTGGCCGCCGGTGTACCGGTCGCCGTCTGCGTGGCAGTGGGCGTACCGCACGCAAGCTGATAGTGTTCGATCAGGGTCTGGTTGAATGAACTGCTTGCGGTTTGGCCGACACTCCATAGATCGGTGGCGGTGGTGCCTGCCACATCCAGCAAGTTGTTCTCGCTGCTGCCGCTATTGGGGCTATTCACCCGTTGCCAGCTGCCGCCCTCCCAATGCAGAATCAAGGAGGTCGCATCCGCGTAACCCACCGCCCAAACATTGCTACTGCTGAGTGCGATAACTCCCCGCAGTGCTAGATGTTGGTTGGTTATATCCGGCGTGGTGGCGATACTCCATTGTGTGCCGTTCCAATGTAAGGTTAGGGGATGATCGGCGGCGGTGTTGACCGCCTGATAGGCACCGACGGCCCACACATCGTTTAGCCCGCTCACGCTCACGTCGGTGAGGTAATCCGTGCCGTTGCCGGCGTTGGGACTGGACACGATGCTCCATGTTGCACCGTCCCAATGTTCGATCAGCGTCGTGTAGAGGGTGTTGCTGTTATCAAAAGCGTTACCGACGGCCCAGACATCGGTGGCTGTTCGCGCCACCACGCTTTGCAGTACGTTGAACCCGACCTTATTGGGGCTGGCAACCTCTTGCCAGATCGTGCCGTCCCAATGGAGGATCAAGGTGAGTCGTCCCGTGTTGCTGACGCGCTCGCCGACCGCCCAGGCATTGTCTGGTGCCGACGCTGTCACGCCGTAGAGGTAGTTGCCGGAGTTAACGGGATTGGGACTCGCCACGAGGCTCCAACTGCTACCGTCCCAGTGTTCGATGAGGGTCCGGTTGCTACCGGCCATGTTGGTGCCCGCCGTGCCTACGGCCCAGCCGTCGCCGGCCGCCGGCATCGCCACTGCGTATAAAACGTTGGGATCCGTGCCGAGGTTCGGACTGGGCACAACCGCCCAGGCAGTGCCGTTCCAGTGTTTGATCAGGGTGTTATTGATCTGATTGCCCACCGCCCATACATCATTGGTCGTTGGGGCGGATACCCCCCACAGCGTGCCCGCTGGAGCCGTATCGCTGAGACTCCACACCGGCGTGCAGGTGGGGCTAGGGGTCACGGTGAGGGTGGCAGTACGAGTGACGGTTGGGGTGCGGGTCGCGGTCGGGGTGGGTGGTGTGCCGGTTACGGTGGCGGTCGCTGTTTGGCACAGCCCGCTGTAGTGTTCCACCAGTGTTGTCGTGCGGCCATCGGCGACGGTCTGATCGCCAACCGCCCACACGTCACCCCCGCTGAATGCGACCACGCCGTTTAAGGTGTTACTCAAGGCGGCTGGATTGGGGCTGGTCGCAATGCCCCAGGTGCTGCCGTTCCAGTGTAGGGCCAGCGTATCGGTAATCCCCGCGCTGGAGTCACGGTAGGATCCCACGGCCCACACATCATTCGTTGCCAGCGCCGCCACGGCACTGAGGCTATTGTCGCCGCTATCGGTGTTGTGGCTGGGGCCGACTGTCCAGGCGCTACCATCCCAATGCAGGGTCAAGGTTTGCCTAACCCCATTCAACGAACTGTAGCCAACCGCCCACACATCGGTGGCTGTGATGACACTGACTCCGGTCAGTGCATCCTCGTATTGCATCCCTGGGCTGGGGCTGGCAACCACATTCCACTGGGTGCCGTTCCAGTGGAGCGTCAGCGTATTGGGATAGCCGCCATCGTCTAGGAAACCGACCGCCCAGACATCATTCGTGGCGAATGCGTCAACCGCCAGCAAATTGAAAAGAGTATACCCGCCGAGGGGCACTTCCGCCGGCACCACGATCCACGCGCTGCCGTTCCAATGCAGCTGCATGGTTCTTTCGATGCCATTCGTCTCGTAGTAGCCCACGGCCCACAGATCGTTGGCCGTCACGGCGGTGATCGCGTTCAGGAAGTTGTAGCTGCCGGGATTGGGGCTGCTGACGGCTGTCCAACTGCTGCCGTCCCAATGTAGGATCAGGGTGCGCTGTTCGCTACCGAGGGTGTAGTCCCCCACCGCCCAGACATTGTTGCCGGCGACCACCGCGACTCCTTTGAGCCGGGTGCCGGTGGCGGCGGGTATGGCGGGGCTAGGCACCGTCTCCCAGGTGAGGCCGTTCCAATGTTCGATGAGCGCCTGTTCGATGCCATTCACATCTTGAAACGAGCCGACGCTCCACTGGTCATTGGCACTGATCGCCGCCACCGCCGCCAGATGATTGCTACCGGAGCCTTCATTGGCGCTGGGCACGACGCTCCAGCCGACCACACAGGCCGGGGTGGCTGTTGGCGAGGGGGTGCTTGTCGCGCCGGTGGCGGTCGGCAGGGGGGTGAGGCAGGGATCACTCCAATGTTCCACTAGGGTGGTCACGACTGCGTTCTGCTGCGGCGCTTGCTGGCCGACCGCCCACACGTTGCCTACGCTCAGGGCGGCCACGCCAAACAAGCGATCATCGTATGGGCCGGGATAGGGGGCGGCAACCTGCGCCCAGGCGCTACCGTTCCAGTGGGCGATCAGGGGGCGCGGGTCGGAGCTGCCGGCATCATTGTAGTAACCGACCGCCCAGATATCCGATGCGCCGGCACTAGCCACGGCCAGCAATTTATTGTCGCTGTTCAAATTACCGTTGGGACTGTCTACGATGGTCCAGGCGGTGCCGTCCCAGTGTTCGATGAGGGTCTTGCTGGCACTGTTGTTGCGGGCATCGCCCACGGCCCAAATATCGTCGGCCGCCCGCACGTTCACGCCATAGAAACTGTTGAGGAAATAATCGCCGATTGGCCCTGTAGGACTCTCGACTACGCTCCAAGTGGTGCCGTCCCAATGTTCTATCAGGGTGCCATGACGGAAGCCTCGTCCACCCACCGCCCACACATCATTGGCCGTCCAGCCCGCCACGGCCTGGAGGTCGCTACCAAACGAGCCGACATTGGGGCTAGGCATGATACTCCAGGCGCTGCCGTCCCAGTGCAAGATCAGTGTGCGGGTGTAACCGTTAAGCGTGTAGTAGCCGACCGCCCAAACATTGTCGGCGGCCAGGGCCGTCACGCCGCGCAGCGTGTTATAAACTTGCGCCATGCTCGGACTGGGGATGACACTCCAGCTGCTGCCGTCCCAATGTTCCACCAGGGTTTGTTGACCGCTTTCGCCGACGGCCCAGAGGTCGTTAGCGGCGACAGCAGCCACGCCATGCAAGGCGTTGCTGGTACCACTTCCGTTCGGACTGGGCACGCGGCTCCAACTGCTGCCGTCCCCATGTTCGATCAGCGTTTGCAGCGGGGCGAGTGCATTGAAATTACCGGCTGATCCGACTGCCCACATATCGTTATCACGCAACGCAACTGTGGCATTGAGGGTATTGACCGCCTGTGCGGTGTTGGGGCTGGTGACCACGCGCCACGCGAGGCCGCAGTCGGTAGGTGGGGTCGAGGTTTGCAGCGGGACCGCCGCCTGTGCGCTATTCACGCTGCCGGTTATAGCGGCGGGTTGCGCCTGTGCCGGATAGATCTGCACCGCGACGACAGTGCCCGTCAGCATAACAAGGGTAATCAGCCATAGATACAAACGGCGACGTTGGGGCATTGATGCGACTCCTAGCATTAGGGGAACAACGAATCGGCCACGCGCAGCGATTGCTTGCCGGCGTTCAACCATCAAAAGACGCTGTTACCAGCGCCTAAAAAATATACGCAATAGTTGAGCTTGATGTCAATATAAACTGAAATCCGTAAGCAAAGACTTATGAAACCTTTATGTGCTAGGATTCGCCCCCGTTGCGGCGTAGCGCGGCGGGCAGCACGTCCCGGATGGATGCGTCCAGCAGTTCGACGGTGTGCAGGGCGGGCAGGGGGTGGCCGGCGCGGCGTAGGCCGTTCTGGATCTGCAACAGGCAGCCGGGGTTGCCGGTGACGAGCGCCTGCGCGCCCGTTTGGATCACGTTGCGTACTTTGCGGTCGCCCAATTCCAGCGCCGGGCCGGGTTCGACCAGGTTGTAGATGCCCGCCGAGCCACAGCAGATAGCGGATTCGGCGATTTCGACCACGCGCAGATCGGGGATCGTCGCCAGCACTTGGCGGGGCGCGGCGCGGATGCCCTGCGCGTGTTGCAGGTGGCAGGCATCGTGGTAGGCGACGGTTAGCGGCAGCGGGTGGCGCGGCGCGCGCGGTTCGAGTTCGGTCAGGATCTCGGTGATGTCGCGGCACTTGGCGGAAAACGCCCGCGCGCGTTCCGCGTACACCGGATCGTCGCGCAAGAGGTGGCCGTATTCTTTCATGTTGGAGCCACAGCCGGCGGCGTTGATGACGATGATCTCCACCCCCGCCCGCTCAAACACGCGGATCAGGCGGCGGGCAAAGGCCAGCGCGTCCCCCTCTTGGCCCGCGTGGACTCCCAGCGCGCCGCAGCAGCCCTGATCGGGCGGGATGATCACCTCGCAGCCCTCGGCGGCCAGCACGCGCGCGGTGGCGGCGTTAGCTTCGGCGAAAAAGACGCGCTGCACACAGCCCAGCAGCAGCCCCACCCGCCGCCGCCGCACGCCCTGTGCCCGCATACGGCCCGGCAGGTGTGCCCGTAGACCACTCAGCGTGATCGGCGGTTGCAGCGCCTCAGCCGCCTGCACGCGGGCCGGTAGGCGCGGCAGCAGGCCGGATGTCTGGGCCAGTCGGCGCAGCCCGGTGGCCTGATAGAGCCAGAGCGGGACGGCGGCGGCGCGCAGACGGGTCGGGTAGGGCAGCACGGCAAACAGCAGGCGGCGGAACAGGCGGTCGGGCCAGGGTCGGGGATAGTGGCGCTCGATCTGCGGGCGCGTGGCTTCCAGCAGCTTGTCGTATTGCACGCCCGATGGACAGGCCGTGACGCAGGCCATGCAGCCCAGGCATTGGTCGAAATGGCGCACATAGGTGGGGTTCCACGCGGCGCGGCCCTCCACACCCATCTTCATCAGGTAGATGCGCCCGCGCGGCGAGTCCATCTCTTCGCCCCACAAGAGATAGGTCGGGCAGGTGGGCAGGCAAAAGCCGCAATGCACGCAGTCCTCGATCAGGTTGAGCGTGGGCGGGTGGTGCCGGTCGAACAGGCTGATCGGCGCACCAGGATTGCGCGGGCGCGGGGCCAGGTCGGCGGGGGCCGGGCTGCCGCCAATCGCGCCGGCTCCCGATGTGGCGGTTCCCGCGCCGATAGTCTGCGCGCCGGCATCCAAGCTGCCTTCGCCTGCTGCTTCCACGGCTGCCAAGATGTGCGCGGGCGCGGGGCCGGCGGCGTGGGCGCTATCGAGTGCGACCTGGTCGGCCTGTTGCCTATCACGGGGATCGTCCATGCGGGAGCCTTCCACGGAGTTAGAGGCCGCCAATGAAGCGACCAGGGTTCAACGTGCCGGTAGGGTCAAATTGCGCTTTGATACGGCGCATGAGTGGCAGGGCTGCGCCGGGTGGCCCCCACACATCGATCTGCGGGCGGATGACCGTTGGGCAATCCAGCACGACCAGCGAGCCGTCCGTGGCGGCGATAGCGGCGCGCAGGGCGGTGACTGCGGCGGGCAAGTCCTCTGCCGTAGGAGCCGCCAGCCGCAACAGGCCACCACCCGTGCCTTGCGCGACCAACTGCCACGCGCCGCCGGTGGGTAGGCCGGCGGCGGCGCTGGCGCATAGGTAGGCCAGATCCGCCGGCAACACGCTGCTGCGGGCGATGACCGCCGGGTCTGCGCCGGTCCAGAGCCTCTCGTGCGCGGTCCAGACGGCGGGATCGGCAGTGGGGCAGGGTAGGTCGCCGGCCAGCCGGCGCACCGTGTCCAACTGCGCGGTGCAGGCGGCGGCGGTGCCCTCGAAGCGCAGGTCGAGCGCGGCCTCTTGGCCGGCGGCGCGCAGTTGCAGGCCGGTGGGCACAATGGCCGTGTCGAGGACGCGCAGCAACAGGGCTTGCAACGGGGCGACCGTGGGGGCGGCGACGGTGCAGGCCACGGTTTGGTCGGGCAAAGGGTAAAGGCGGAAGGTGGCTTCGATGATCACGCCCAGCGTGCCGAACGCGCCGGTGAACAGTTTGGGCAAGTCATAGCCCGCGACGTTTTTGACCACCTTGCCGCCACTGCGGGCCAGCGTGCCGTCGGGCAACGCCACCAGCAGCCCGATCACCTGATCGCGCAAGGTGCCGAAGCGGATGCGGAGCGCGCCGCTGTCGTTAGTGGCGAGAATGCCGCCGACTGTGGCCCGCTGCGGCCAGAGCGGATCGAGGGCCAGGCGTTGGCCGTGGTCCGCCAGCGTCTGCTGCAAGCTGGCGACCAGGCAGCCCGCTTCGACCGTGGCGGTCATGTCGCCCCAGGCGTGTTCCAGCACGCGGTCCAGGCGGTGCAGGGACAGGATCGCGTCTAGCGCGGCGGGCGGGTTGCCCCAGCCCAACTTGCTGCCGCCGCCGCGTGGCGCGATACGTAGGCCGGCAGCCGTCGCCGCGCGCAGCACCGCCGCCACTTCCTCCGGGCTGCCCGGCGCGATCACCCAGCGCGGGGCACAGCCCAGGATTACGTCGGCAGGCGCAGCGGGCTTGACATAATCCACGCCGACAATAGCGGCGAAATCGGCGGCGGGTGCGGCGGTATGGGTCGTCATCGAGTCTCCACTAGAACCGCTCGGCCACGCCGGCCGTTTCCAGCGGGTGGGGGCGATAGGGGCCGGGGCTTTCGCCGCACAGCCGGGGGCGCGGGAAGATTTTGTCGGGATTGGCGATGTGTTGGGGATCGAAAGCGCAACGCACCCGTTGCATCGTGTCCAGATCCGGCTCGGCGAACATGACCGGCATGAACGCCTTTTTCTCCATGCCCACCCCATGTTCGCCGGTGATCGAGCCACCCGCCGCGACGCACAGTTGCAGGATGGCAAAGGCCAGCGTTTCGGCGGTGTGTTCTTGCCCCGGCACGCGGCGGTCGTAGAGGACCAACGGGTGCAGGTTGCCGTCGCCGGCGTGAAACACGTTCGCTACGCGCAGGCCCGCCGCCGCCGCCAGGGCCGCGATGTCGCGCAGCACGCGGGGCAAGGCGGTGCGCGGAATCACGCCGTCTTGCACGATGTAGTTGGGCGAGATGCGGCCCATCGCGGCAAAGGCGGCTTTGCGGCCCTTCCAGACCAGCAGGCGCTCCTCGGCAGATTGGGCGAGGCGTAGTTCCCAGGCACCGCAGTCGTGGCAGATGGCCTGCACCTGGGCCATGCGCGACTCCACTTCGGCGCTGGGGCCGTCGAGTTCCACCAGCAGCAGACCGTCGCAGACAGGGTAGCCGGGATGGACGGCGGCTTCGGCGGCCTGGATGCTGAGGCGGTCCATCATTTCGACCGCCGCCGGCACGATCCCGGCGGCGATGATCGCGCTGACCGCCGCACCGGCCTCGTCGGGCGAGGGGAAGGCGGCCAGCAGCGTCTGCACCAGTTGCGGCTGCTTGACGACGCGCAGGACCACGCGCGTGGCGATGCCCAGCGTGCCCTCGGAGCCGACAAACACTCCGGCCAGGTCGTAGCCGGGGCTGTCGCCGGTGGGGCTGCCCAGTTGGATCAGGCTACCGTCGGGCAGCACCACGTCTAGGGCGAGGACATGGGTGACAGTGAAGCCGTATTTCAGGCAATGCGCGCCACCGGAGTTTTCGGCCACATTGCCGCCGATGGTGCAGACCGACTGCGAGGAGGGGTCGGGCGCATAGAAATAGCCGGCGGCGGCCACGGCGGCGGTGACGTGCGCGTTGATCACGCCCGGTTCGACCGTTACGCGCCCGTTCACCAGGTCTACGTCGAGGATGCGGTTCAGCCGGGTTAGGCTGATGACGATGCCGCCGCTGATCGGCAGAGCGCCGCCGCTCAGGCCCGTGCCCGACCCGCGCGCCACGAATGGGATACCCGCCCGCGCGCAGACGCGGACAATGGCTTGCACTTGGGCGGCGTTCGTGGGCAGCAATACTGCTGCGGGTACTACGCGGAAATTGGTCAGCCCATCGCACTCGTAGGTTTGCAACTGCTCCGGCCGGGTGATCAGCCCGTCTGCGCCGACGATGGCGCGCCACTCTTGCATCAACTGGGCGTGCATAGGAGCCTCCGGGCGGCGCGAACAGGGCGAGGTGGGCCTGGGTTGTGCGCCGCGCTTTCAGTGTACCGCCCCGCGCGTGGCTCGTCAAGCACACCCAGCAATTGCATCTAAATTAGCGCAGGAGCCGGGGTCCGGGCGACTGGAACGCGCCGCTACCGCTACGAAGCCCGCCTACGCGGGCTGGAGCCAGGGCAGATCGTAGATCCGCAGTTTAGACGGATGCGGTCGCCCCAGCTTCCCGGTTTGCCTAGCTCCCGCCCGCGTAGGCGGGCTTCGTAGCGGTAGCGGCGCGTTCCAGTCGCCCGTGCCAATTAGCTGCAATCGCCCTACAGAATCGTCTGTAGCGAGTTGACAGGAAGGGCTCTCGGTTGGTACAATATAGTGGATTACTGGTTCGCAGCGGCTAATAGGGCGATCCTGTAGATCCTGAACGACTGGCCTTCCGAAGCCGACCAGCCGAGAGGTTGTTATGACACGCGCGGTAGTCTGCCCCCAATGTCATACCGAAAGCGCTGCCGATTCGCGGTTTTGTGACCAATGTGCGACGGTTTTGCTGCCGGTTGCCGGTGCCGACACCGCCCCGGTTGCGGCGGGGCCGGCCCAGGCGGCGGTTTCGTATCCCATGCCCGGACCGGTCCGTATGCCGCCCCCGGCGGTCAGTACGGCCCCAGTCCGGCCGCTGGTCGCCTTGCCGCCAGAGCCGTTGCCCCGGATCGCGCCGGCTCCGCCACGTCGGCTGCGGCCACTGCTGGCGGTGGGCGTGCTGTTGGCGGTGGCGCTGTTTGTCGGCGCAGTGGTGCTGTCGGCGGTGTTGCTGCTCAACAGTCGTAGCGGAATCGTGCCTGCCGCAGGTAGTAGCATGGACCCGACCGCTGCTGCCACGTTGATCCAGGCCCAAGCCACGGCCCTGGCCGCCCAAGAAACCATTACGGCGCGCTATAATTTCCAAGCCACGCAGATCGCCGAGCAACCAGTGCGTGCTCAGGCGACGATGACGGCGTTGAGCCGGGCGGGCGTGCCTGGTGCGACGTTGCCCCCGCTCCAGGGCGCAGCAGGCACGGCCACGGCGGCGGCTAGGGCCACCGCGCTATCTAGTCCATCTACCACACCAGAGATCGTTCCCTGACCCGGCCAACCCCTAAGCCGGCCCAGGCGCGGGCCGGCCGGAGCTGCCGGTGCTATCGTCTTACTCTCGTTACTTGCGAAGGAGCATCATGAAGCAATTGTGGCTACTGGCGCTGTTAGGTGCGTTGGCGGCGAGTGCCGGCGCGGCCTCAAGCGCCCACGCGATCCTGGTCCCCGGTAGCGGGCCAAAGGGGCCCAATCCCTATACCATCACTGAGTTCCCGGTGCCGAGCGCCGCCAGCCAGCCTAACGGCATTTGTGCCGGGCCGGACGGCAATGTGTGGTTTGTGGAGAGCGCAAGCAACACCATTGGGCGCATTTCGTCTAGCGGCGTGATTAGCGAATTCGTTGTCCCTACTATGTTGGACACCCCTAACCTGTTGGACATCACAGCCGGCCCGGACGGTAACCTGTGGTTCACCGAATCGGCGGCCAACAAAATCGGGCAGATCACGCCGTCAGGAGTAGTCACCGAGTTCGACATACCGACAGCCGAGGCGGGGCCGCGCTACATCACAACTGGTCCTGATGATGCCCTCTGGTTCACTGAGCAGGTGAGTCAGATCGGGCGCATCACGCCAAGCGGAGTGATCACGGAATATCCATTGATGGGTGGTCCGGTTAGTTTTGACCCGCAAGGTATCACCGCCGGCCCCGATGGTAAGCTTTGGTTTACTGAAGGGAACAACAACCGGATTGCTAACATTTCTGTAGACGGTGTTGTTGGCAGTTATGATGTTCCCACAGCATCTAGCCAACCGCACGACATTGTTGCCGGCCCGGACGGCAATCTCTGGTTCACCGAGTCCAACGCCAGCCAAATTGGACGCATCACGCCGGATGGGGTGATCACCGAGTTCAGCACAGATCTGGCGGTTGGTACTTTCCAAGACATTACGGCCGGTGCCGACGGCAACCTCTGGTTTACGGAGGGTGCTGGACGACTGGGGAAAGTCACGCTGGACGGCGGGATTTCGCTGATCCAGATACCCACAGGCAACAGCGGGCCACTCGGCATTACCGCCGGCTCCAATCAGACCATTTGGTTTACCGAGAACACGGCCAATCAGATCGGGCGGCTGGACCTGACGCTACCCACAGAGACCCCGACTGCGCCGCCCACGCTGACCCCGGTGCCGCCCACGCTGACCCCGGTGCCGCCTACGCTGACCCCGGTGCCGCCCAGCGCGACCCGTATCGCGTCGCCCACGCTGACGCGCACCGTCACGCCCACGGCGGGGCCGCCTACGCTGACCACGGTGCCACCCACGCTGACGGCGGTGGTGCCCAGCGCCACCCCCACCGCGACGGTGCCCCCGATTGATACTTGGTCGGCCCGCGCTCCCTACCCGATCCCGATTCGGGACGAAGCGGTGGTCGCGCTGGGCGGCTTCCTCTATAGTTTCGGCGGGCACACGCCCGATGGGAACACCAGCGCGGCCTACCGCTATGATCCGGCTACCAACGGTTGGGCCGCCATCACCGCGCTGCCCCTTGATGCCGGCGATGAAGCCCTTAGCGCAGTAACCGATGGCACGTTCATCTATCTGATCAACGGCGCGCCGGATCTACGCCATCTGTACCGCTACGATCCCAGCACGAATATGTACAACCACCTAGCGGACCCGCCGACCGGCACCTATGCTCAGGCCGCCGCGTATCTGGGCGGTCGCCTCTATCGCTTCGGCGGCGCGTTCGCCGACGGTAGCCGGACCAACAGCGTCGAAGTGTATACCATTGGGTCCGGCAGTTGGATCACCGGCACCGCCTATCCGCAGGCGGCCAATTTTCTCATGACGACGGTCCTCAACGGCGCTATCTACGGGGCGGGGGGGGCCGGTGATTCGGATCTGGCGAATACGTACCGCTTCGACCCAGCCAGTGGGCAGTGGGACGACAACAGCGTACCCGATCTACCGGCGACCACGCGCTTTGCGGCGGCTTCGGGCCTGTTTAACAACAAATGGCTGCTGGCCGGCGGCACCGTGAGCGGCGCTGTCATTACCAGCAGCGCCCTGCTATGGGATGCGGCGGGGAGTGGCGGCTGGCAAGCCTTACCGCCCATGCTGCAACCGCGTACCCGGCTGGCCGGGGCCGGCATCGGCGGCACCTTTTATGCGGTCGGCGGCAGCGATGGGACGAACCCCACGACAGATGTGCAGGCGTTTGGCCCTTGCACGACCATTAGCTTCAGCGATGTGCATCAAAGCGAGTATTTCTTCGTGGCCGTGCAATACTTGTACTGTCATGGCATCATCAGTGGGTACAACGACAACACGTTCCATCCCTATAACCAGACGACGCGCGCCCAGTTGGCGAAGATCATCGTCCTCGGTAAGGGTTGGGCGCTCGACACGACCGGCGGACCGCATTTTACCGATGTGTCGGCCGGCACTGTCTTCTATTCCTTTGTCGAAACGGCCTTCCATCACGGCCTCATCAGCGGCTACACCTGTGGCGGGGCCAACCCGCAGACGGGCGCAAGCGAGCCGTGTGATGCCGCCGGCCATTCGTACTACCGGCCTTCCAACAACGTCACGCGCGGGCAGTTGAGCAAGATCATTGTCGGCGCGCAAGGGTGGGCGCTGGACACGACCGGCGGGCCGCACTTCACCGATGTGGCGACCAGCAACATCTTCTACCCGTTCATCGAGACGGCGGTGAACCACGGCATCGTGGGCGGGTACAGTGACAGCACGTTCCGGCCCGGCAATCCGGCCACGCGTGGTCAGATCGCCAAGATCGTCTACTTAGCCCTACAAAGTGGTTTGGCGTTGCACTAGCACCGTCGCCTGGCGCAGCCGGCGGTCGGCCCGTCCGCCGGTTTACCTACGGAGTTACCGCCTTATGTCAGCTTTGATCGTTTGCCCGGCTTGTGGGGCGCAGACCCCTGACGACGCACCGTTTTGTGAGCGGTGTTCTGCTCCTGTGGCGGCGATGCCGCCCCGCCCGCCGGCGATCCCTGCAGAGCAGGCGAACGACACGTTGGTGCTACGCCGCCCGGCGCTACCCCCGCTCGTGGCGGTTAGCACGCCGCTGGAGGCCGCAGCGGTCAGCACGCCGTTCGCCGCCGCCGATCCGACACCCGTCAGCACGCCGTTCGCGCCGCTCACCGGACCAGGCGCGACCACCGTGGCTGTGCCCGTCGCGGCCGCCGCAATGACCGGCGCGCTGCCCAGCGCCCCGGCCCGGCATGGGCTATCGCATCGCGTGCTGATCGGCGGTTTCGCCGGCGGGGTATTGCTGTTCCTGGGCGCGTTCGGGGTGCTGCTGGCCGGGCTAGGCCCGAATCCCAGCGACAACGCACCCCCCCCAGCCCAGCAAACCACACTGGCGGTGCTGCGCGGGCAAGCCACCCAACTGGCCCAAAACGCCGGGCAGTTGGATGCGGCGGTGGGGATGCAGGCCACCCAATTGGCGCAGTTCGACGCGCAATTCCAGGCTACGCTGACCGTCGTGGCCGCCAACGGGTCGCTCGCGGAACGGGCGGCGGCGATTGCCCAAGCCACCGCGCACGCGCAGGCCGCGCAGGCCACGGCCACAGCGGCCGCCGATACCCTGCGCGCGGCGGCCAGCGCCACAGCAGCGGCGATTA